>NZ_JAUQTZ010000163.1:0-13410 GCF_059803845.1 Rhizobium sp. UFLA01-1127
TCAGGGCCGGTCCGACGCCCAGTATGCGGTCGGGTACATGTACGACAGCGGCCAGGGCACGGAAGAAGATCAGGAACAGGCCCTCGCCTGGTACAAGAAGGCGGGCGATCAGGGAGACGCACAGGGCTTGTATGCCGTCGGCTATGCCTATGAAAACGGCAGGGGTGTCGAGCGGAACGAAACCGAGGCATATTCCTGGTATCTGAGAGCCGCGGAGAAGGGCCGCGCTGATGCGCAATACGCAGTCGGCTACAGTCTTGCGAACGGATCGGGCGTCGCACGGGACTATCGCCAGGCGCTTGGCTGGTACCGCAAAGCCGCCGATCAAGGACGTCCCGACGCGCAATATGCCATCGGCTATCTATATGCCAACGGTCAGGGCGTGAAGGTCGACGACGTCAATGCGGTCAAATGGTATCGCAAGTCCGCCGAGCGGGGATATGCGCAGGGCCAATACGCCCTCGCCTGCATGTATGCGGGCGGGCTCGGCATCGCAAAGGATAATGCCAGAGCCTTCGAATGGTACGGGAAGGCTGCGGCTCAGGGCCATGCGGATGCGCAATATGCGCTTGGCTACATGTATGACAATGGCCAGGGGACACGGCCGGACAAAGCGGCTGCGGCAAGCTGGTATCGCAAGGCCGTCGACCAGAATAACTCGCGAGGCGAGTATGCCCTCGCCTCCCTCTACTATCAGGGCGCCGGTATCGCCAAAGACTATGGCCAGGCTGCCGAACTGTTTCGCAAAGCTGCGGATCAGGGCGATGCGCGTGCCGAATATGGTCTTGGATATATGTACTATAACGGCTATGGCGTACCGAAGGACTCCACAATCGCTGCCGATTGGTTCAACAAGGCGGCGGCGAAAGGATTGCCGGAAGCACAGCATGGGCTAAGCTATATGGAGGCCAATGGCGAGGGGCCGATCAAGGATCTCGGACCATTGGGCCAAGGGACCGCCGGAAAGAAGGGTGCCGGCGATATGACGGGCTGGGTCATATTTCATTTGCTGATGGTGCTCGTGCCGTGACCGCCGCGAAAAGTTCACCATCGTCGTTCAACGGAATTTCGACCGAGGGTTAGATCGTGAATTGGAAGAAGGGGGCAGTTGGTTTGCTCTTCGCGCTGGCATCCATGGGGTCGGCGCATGCCGACGTCGGACGAAACGGTTATGATCGCGGCGATTTCAAATCCGGCCTGGAGTACTGGCGTCCCCTGGCGAACAAAGGCAATGTCGCGGCGCAGATCAAACTCGGACAAATGTACGAGGAAGGAAACGGCGTCGGGAAAAACCTGACCGAAGCTCTTGGCTGGTACAGAAGAGCAGCAGATCAAGGCAGCGCCGAGGCGCAGTTCAACGTCGGCACGATGTACGATCAGGGCGAAGGCGTCGCCGCCGACAAGAGCCAAGCCGTTCTCTGGTACAAGAAGGCCGCGGCTCAAGGATATCTCAATGCGCAGTACAATCTGGGCGTCGTCTACGACACCGGAGAAGGCGTTCTCAAGGACAAGCCTCAGGCTTTTGCCTGGTACAGCAAGGCCGCCGAACAAGGCGACGCGGATGCGCAGTTCAATGTCGGCACAATGTACGACCAGGGCGACGGCACTTCGAAGGATAAGGCCAAAGCCGTCATGTGGTATCGCAAGGCCGCCGAGCAGGGAAAAGTCGAGGCGCAATACAATCTGGGCATCATGTATCGCGATGGCGAGGGTATCGCCAAGGATGGTGCCGTGGCCTTCTCCTGGTTCAAAAAGGCGGCCGAGCAAGGAGATGCCAGCTCCCAGTTCAATATCGGCGCCATGTATGCCGATGGCGACGGGATCAAGCAGGACGATGCCCAGGCGATCGCGTGGTTCCTGAAAGCCGCGGCGCAGAACGACGTCGAAGCCGAATATAATCTCGGCGTCATGTTCCGCGATGGCGAAGGCGTTGCCAAGAACGGCCCGCAGGCGGTCTATTGGTTCGAGCGGGCGGCGGCACATCGCTACGCCGGCGCCGCCTATAATCTCGCTATGATGTACCGCAACGGCGACGGCATTGCCGCGGATGCAGCCAAAGCAACGGAGTGGTTCCGCAAAGCGAAGCATCTCGGCTACGACGGCGACACGGACGAACAACCGAATGAACCATCGGGCGGACGGACCATTCCGATATGACGGAATGAACGGGCCGACCGATATCGTCATGTCCTGCCGATAGTCCGCCTCCACTCCCGCGAATCGTGGCAAAACTTGAGATGCGTGGTGATGCTGCGTGCTCTGCGACCCCATGCTCGTCAAGGCCCGATCGGCAAAATGTAGGGATTGCCTTGGCGAAAGAAGACATGGAAGACTGTCGCCGCTCCGGGCCTGATTTGCTGCTTCTTCTCTTGCGAGGATAGATCGCCGTGAACCTGAATTATCCCATACCGTCCTTTCCGCGGTTGCGAATGCTTCGCATGGTATTGGTTGCGACCATGATCCTGTCGCCGCTTTCACCGCTGCCGATGTTGGCAAGACCGGCGCAAGCAGCACCCGGCTCCTGTTGGTCGCTGCTGCAGGGCAAGTTCGGTCCGCAGATCGAGAAATCGGTGAACGAAGCCGATCCCTGCCAGAAACTGCCGGGTGTCGATCACAAGGACAAATTCGAGGTGAAGTCGCTCGACGTCTGCGACGCTCCAGGCGGCGGCGTCCAGATCAATGCGCATGCCGACATGGCCTGCAAGTCGCATGGCGTATTGAAGACGACGATCAAGGGTGAGCTGGACGCATCCATGACGGTCGATGTCGGCGCCTGCCGCATCACCGACATGCATCTCGGGATCAACGGTCCGATCGGCGAGCTGATATCTTCCGTCGGCGGACTGCAGGACCTCGCCCGCGGCTTTGCCCAGGCCAAAATCTCGGAGATCTGCGGAAAATAGACAAGAGAGCCGGCGTCAACCGCCGCCCCTCGTCCCACAAACAGGGACAAACCAAATCATGTCTGCATCGCGCTATCCGCTTGCGCGGTGTCCTTGCTGCCGAACCGGACACCTTTCTTCTCGAAGCCGAAGCCTGCGAACAGCGCCACGACGACGGCGACTATGCAGGCAACGATCAACAGCGCAAAGGCATAATCGCCATTCCATTGTTTTGCCAGCCCCGCCTGGATGGTGGCATTGCCGGAAGCCAGCAGATTGCCGAGCTGATAGGCAAATCCCGGGAACGTGCCGCGCACCTCGTCCGGCGACAATTCGTTGAGATGCACGGGGACGATGCCCCAGGCGCCCTGGACGAAAAGCTGCATCAGAAAAGCGCCGATTGCGAGCATCACAGGCCCATGCCCATAGACCCAGAGCGGCGCAACCGGAATCGCCAGGAGGGCCGCGATGACGATGGCTCGGCGCCGACCGATACGTTGTGACAGCACGCCGAAAGACAGACCGCCGACGATCGCGCCGATATTGTAGACGATGGCGATGGCGCCGACCGTATAGGAATCATATTGCCGCTGCGCTTCCAGGAACGTCGGGTAGAGATCCTGGGTGCCGTGGCTGAAGAAGTTGAAGGCCGTCATCAGCAGTACCGCCCAGATGAACAGCGGAATGTTTTCGCGCAATACGGTGAGGAACGACCGCTGCGGCTTGGATTGCCTCTGCATGAAAGCCGGCGATTCCTGCACATTGCGCCTGATATAGAGCACCAGCAGCGCCGGCAACGCTCCGACGATGAACATGCCGCGCCATCCGATAATCGGAAACAGGAGGAAGAAGACGATCGAGGCGATCAGATAGCCGGAAGGATAACCGGCTTGCAGGATCCCCGAGACAAGGCCGCGCGACTCTTCGGATATGGTCTCCATGGTCAGCGATGCGCCCACGCCCCATTCCCCGCCCATGGCGATGCCGAAGAGCGCACGCAACACGAGAAACATCGTCAAGCCGGTCGAAAAGCCGGTCAGAAATTCGAAGACGGAATAAAGCAGCACATCGACCATCAAGGTCGCGCGTCTCCCGAAGCGATCCGCGGCCAGACCGAAGATCAAGGCTCCAAGCGGCCGCATGGCGAGGGTAAGGAAAATTGCGGCGGCGACCGCCGGAATGTCGGTGTGGAATTCTTCGGCTATATGCTTGAGAACGAAAACCAGAATGAAGAAATCGAATGCGTCCAGCGTCCAGCCCAGATAGGCTGCGATGACGGTATTTCGTTGCTGGGGGGACAGGGAGCGTAAGCTATCCAATGCGGTCATCATGATCCTCCGACCGGATGGCGGCGGCGAGGCGGGCAATACCGGATGCCGTCGAAGCTGGGGGAACCCGGCAAGCGGCCGGGCATGTCGACGTTACGGCCCGTTCCTCCCTTGACGCCTGCAAGGATCGCGCTATGCGGACTTTCAGATCGGCGATAACGCATTGGCCGCCCTTGGGTTGTAACATATTTGACATCTTCGGCGAATGGAAAAATCCGCAACTCCGTTTCCCTTTTGTACTCTTTGCCTCTTCACATCAGCGCGATCTGTCTCCATATTCCCCCAATGTCCAAATCACCGAAAAAAACCTCCGCCCCGACCGGTTTCGAAGAGGCGCCGCAGGCACCTTTTGAAGGTGCGCCGCTCAGCGGCAGCGTTGCCGATTGGGTGAAGCAGCTCGAGGCAGATGCGGAAGCATCGGGCATCGAAACCCAGCGCGAGATCGCTTCCAAGGCCGGCAAGCACCGCAAGAAGGTGGAAATCGCGGCTTCGAAGTCGGGACGCGGCACGTCCATGGGCGGATCGACCGATCCGAAGACACGCGCCGCAGCCGGCCTCAACCCGGTGGCTGGCCTGGATGTTGCACTCGAAGATGCCGACAAGATCGCCGCGAGCGGCGTGACCGCGACGGTGGAAGCGCTATCGAAGCTAATCGAGAGCGGCAATCCGCTTTTCAAGGACGGCAAGCTCTGGACGCCGCACCGCCCTTCCCGGCCGGAAAAGTCCGAAGGCGGCATTCAGATCCGCATGGCTTCGGAATATCAGCCGGCCGGCGACCAGCCGACGGCTATCCGCGACCTCGTCGAAGGGCTGCAAAACGGCGATCGCAACCAGGTGCTGCTCGGCGTCACTGGTTCGGGCAAGACCTTCACCATGGCCAAGGTGATCGAGGCGACGCAGCGTCCCGCAGTGATCCTCGCGCCGAACAAGACGCTGGCCGCTCAGCTCTATTCCGAATTCAAGAATTTCTTCCCGGACAACGCGGTCGAATATTTCGTTTCCTACTACGACTATTACCAGCCGGAAGCCTATGTGCCGCGCTCGGACACCTTCATCGAGAAGGAAAGTTCGATCAACGAACAGATCGACCGGATGCGCCACTCGGCGACGCGGTCGCTGCTGGAACGCGACGACTGCATTATCGTCGCCTCGGTATCCTGTATCTACGGTATCGGCTCGGTCGAAACCTACACGGCCATGACTTTCCAGATGAATGTCGGCGATCGCCTGGACCAGCGCCAGCTTCTGGCCGACCTCGTGGCGCAGCAATACAAACGCCGCGATATGGATTTCATCCGCGGCTCCTTCCGCGTCCGCGGCGACACGATCGAAATCTTCCCGGCCCACTTGGAGGATGCCGCCTGGCGCATCTCCATGTTCGGCGACGAGATCGACGCCATCACCGAATTCGACCCGCTGACCGGCCAGAAGACCGGCGACCTGAAATCGGTGAAGATCTACGCCAATTCGCACTATGTCACGCCGCGCCCGACGCTGAACGGCGCCATCAAGGCGATCAAGGAAGAGCTGAAAATCCGGCTCGCCGAGCTGGAAAAAGCAGGCCGCCTGCTCGAAGCGCAGCGCCTGGAACAGCGTACCCGCTATGATCTCGAAATGCTTGAGGCCACCGGCTCCTGCGCCGGCATCGAAAACTATTCCCGCTACCTCACTGGCCGTAATCCCGGCGAACCGCCGCCGACGCTGTTCGAATATATCCCCGACAACGCCCTGCTGTTCATCGACGAGAGCCACGTCTCGGTCAGCCAGATCGGCGGCATGTACCGAGGCGACTTCCGGCGTAAGGCGACGCTGGCCGAATACGGCTTCCGCCTGCCCTCCTGCATGGACAACCGGCCGCTGCGCTTCGAGGAATGGGACGCCATGCGCCCGGACACGATCGCGGTGTCGGCGACGCCGGGCAGCTGGGAAATGGAGCAATCCGGCGGCGTCTTCGCCGAACAGGTCATTCGCCCCACAGGCCTCATCGACCCGCCGGTCGAGGTCCGCTCGGCCCGCACGCAGGTGGACGACGTCGTCGGAGAAATCCGCGAGACAGCCGCCAAGGGCTATCGCACCCTCTGCACGGTGCTCACCAAGCGCATGGCCGAGGACCTGACGGAGTACCTGCACGAACAGGGCATACGGGTGCGCTACATGCACTCCGACATCGACACGCTGGAGCGCATCGAGATCATCCGCGACTTGCGCCTAGGCGCTTTCGACGTGCTCGTCGGTATCAACCTGCTGCGCGAAGGCCTCGACATTCCGGAATGCGGCTTCGTCGCCATTCTCGATGCCGACAAGGAAGGCTTCCTGCGGTCGGAAACCTCGCTGATCCAGACGATCGGCCGCGCCGCGCGTAACGTAGACGGCAAAGTCATCCTTTATGCCGACACCGTTACCGGCTCGATGCAGCGGGCGATGGACGAGACCAGCCGCCGCCGCGAAAAGCAGATGGCCTACAACAAGGAACACGGCATCACGCCGGAATCGGTCAAGGCGAAGATTTCCGACATTCTCGACAGCGTCTACGAGAAGGATCACGTTCGCGCCGATATCGGCGGTGCTTCCGGCAAGGGCTTTGCCGATGGCGGCCATCTCGTCGGTAACAATCTGCAGGCCCACCTCAACGCACTGGAAAAATCCATGCGCGATGCCGCAGCCGACCTGGACTTCGAAAAGGCGGCACGGCTGCGCGACGAGATCAAACGCCTCAAGGCCGTCGAGCTCGCCGCCATGGACGATCCTCTGGCCCGCGAAGAGGCCAAGAGCCTCGAGGGTGGCAAAGGTGGCCGCCCCAATCCTTCGAGGCTCCGGTCCCCTTCGACAAGCTCAGGCTCCTTCGCACCTCAGAATGAGGACGGAGCGGGTCACGCGGATGGCAACCCTCATGGTGAGGAGGCCCGCAGGGCCGTCTCGAACCACGAGGGCGGGACACAGCGCTCCTATTTCGCCAAGCCGAGCCTCGACGAAATGGGGCCGGGCAGCGATGCCGGCACGCCGCTTTTCCGCAAGAATACGCTGGACGAAATGACCGTCGGCCGCACTGAAAAGCCTGTGACGGGCAAGGTGCCGGACAAGCCGATCATCCGGGCGAAGCCAGGTGTCGGCTCCTATGAGGATCCGATCGACGAAAAGCAGCGCAAGGGACGGACGAAGGGCAAGACGGGGCGCCCCGGCCAATGAGGCTGCGGCCTCCGCGCGAAACTGCGGATTTTGCGAGGGGCGTCTGCGGCCATCGAGAAATGTCTTGCCGGTAAGCCGGCAGCACCTGCATGCCCTCATATGAGGAGACCCACGGAGGGACGGAAGGTGCTGGATTGCGCGCCGTCCCATAGTGGGAAGCGACAGCAACCATGGGAGAGAGACCGATGCCAGAGCCTTTCATCGTCCGCCGCGAGACCCATGTCCCGGCGCCGCCTGCCGCCATATTCGCACTGCTGACCGATCCTGAGAAGATCCTGCGCTGGATGGGCACGGAGGCCCGGACAGAGCCGCAGCCGGGCGGCATCTATCTCGTCAACGTCACCGGAGCGCGCGTCGCCCGCGGCTCATTCCGCGAAGTCGTGCCGGTGCATCGCCTCGCCTACAGCTTCGGCTGGGAAGGCAGCGAGGAAGTGCCTCCGGGATCGAGCCTTGTGGAAATCGACCTGATCGAGCAGCCCGAGGGAACCTTGGTCCGCCTTACCCACACCGGCCTGCCGACGGCCGGACAATGTGAGGCCCATGCCAAAGGCTGGGCGCATTATCTCGATCGCATGGCCGCAGTGGCCGCGGGACGCGACCCGGGTCCTGATCCGATGCGGGGTCACGACGGCAGAAGCTGACGACGTCTTGGCGCATCGCCATCGGGCTCGGAGGGCTCGATGCGGCGACGCGTCACCGATCGGTGATCTACAGCCTCCCCGTCGGGATTGTGAAGGTCCGTGCACCGCCATAAAGGTTGCACCGGCGAGGATGACAGCATGCGGCCGCCATGGCATGATCGCGGCATGGATCTGCCCGCCCCTCTTGCCTGGCTGGTCGACGAAGCCGGCACCTCGCCCAGCCCCGAACGCTTTCTGGCCGATCTGGGCGGACACCTGCTGGCTGCCGGGCTGCCGCTCGCCGGCAGCGCCCTGACGCTGGCAGCACCCCATCCGATCATCACGCAGCACACATGGCTCTGGCGCGCCGCCGAGACCGGAGCGGTAACCGAAGCTCTCGGCTTCGCCGGTACGGCGCTCGGACAGGCAGGCCGCGACTGGCTCGGCGACCTCGGCCCGACATGCGAGGAAACGATCGGGATTGCGCCCGGCAATTCCGTGCTTGCCTGGGCCGGCACCCGGCCCTTCACCCCTTCCGAAGTGGACAGCCTGCGCGAGATCGCCCGCTTTGCCGCGGCCCCCTTGGCGGGATTGGCTGCCCGCGCCACGCTATCGACCCTGCTCCAAGCCTATCTTGGCCGCAGAAGCGCGGCCCGCGTGCAGGCAGGCGCGCTCAGCCGCAATAGCGGCGAGACCATCCGCGCGGCCCTGCTCTGCGCCGATCTGCGGGATTTCACCGCTCTTTCCGAAGCGACGGAACCGACCGTCATGATCGCGGCCCTCGACGCATGGTTCGACCGCGTCGCCGGCGCAGTGCACGCCTTCGGCGGCGAAGTGCTGAAATTCATGGGCGATGGCGTACTGGCAATTTTCCCGGTCACCGGAACACCGGGGGAAGCCTGCGAGGCGGCCTTGCGCGCCGTCACCGCCATCCGCGCCGGCATGGCGCATCTCGACGCGACACGGACAAGCCAAGGCCTGCCGCCCCTCCCCTTCGGCGCCGCCCTGCATTTTGGCGACATGCTCTGGGGCAATGTCGGCGCCGCCGACCGCCTCGACTTCACCGCCATCGGCCCCGCCGTCAACCTCGTCAGCCGGCTGGAGGGCCTGTGCAAGCCGCTCGGCCGCACTGTGCTGATCTCGGGCGCGCTTGCGGTGGAGACGACGATGCCGCTGGTGCCTTTAGGGGACTATGAGCTGCGGGGCATTGCGGAGCCTTGCTCGGTGTTTACGTTGGCGGAAAGCTGAAACTGTAGGCTGAAATCGTCAGACCTGAGCGATATCTGATTGAAGCCCCGCCTTAACGGCAGCCTGAAAATGCGAAGCGCCGCCCGTCAGCCAAAATGCTTCCGTGGTGCTGGCAAGAAACTCAGCGAAGAGCTTGCAAGCATCGGCGCGACGTACGCCGCCAATGACCTCCATCGCTCTCGCAACATGGCGAGGTGGCGAATTTTCGAGCCTGACTTGCCCGCATCCGCCATATGCATCGGGCATCGCAAACACAAGTCGAGTTATCGGCAAATGCAACATGGTGCCAAAGCACATGATGCAGGGCTCCAGCGTCGTATAAAGCGTCAGACCGTCGTTCCGCGAGAACGTGTAATCGCCTGTAAATACTTGATGAAACAGATTCATCTCCGCATGGTTCAAATGATTCGAGACCATGGTCTTATGGGATCGCCCCAGAATTTGCGTTCCCGACGCAAGCACAGCGCCCACGGGAAATATGCCTTGACCCAGAGCAACTTTCGCCTCGGCTAAGGCAAGCCCCATCATGTGATCGTCATTCGGTTGCATGATACGGTCCTGCATCTTCGATTATTACTGGTTGTATTACCGCAAGATAACGACTTTAACAAAGGTGGAAACGGGCGCTCCATATCCCAAGGGGGCGGCCCGGGCGCTCGATCATTGCCTTACCAATAAGAAGCACGCTTATTGTGAGATCTGAAAATAATAGATTTGTCGGTTAATCGAAGCGGCGGCCATCAACCCCTTGAAATTCCCCACCCTATCCTACCCGTTTCCCAACCCGCCCTAATATTGCCCCTTGCCTTTTTTCACAAACCCTGTCACCCATACGCATGCTCGGGCATTTGCATGCCGGTGACTGGACTGATTTGGTGATCCGCTTGCGGCAGGCAGCGGTTGGGTCTTATGATCCGCGCAGACGTTCTTTCCCCGTACGTGACTTCTCGACTGGCTTTCGCATGTCGCGGAAGCAAAGCCGTCCGGGTTCATCCGGATAAACTAAGACTGATGGGTAAAGGACTATCCTCCATGGCCACCAAGGGCACCGTAAAATTCTTCAACCAGGACAAGGGTTTTGGTTTCATCACTCCTGACGGCGGTGCAAAGGACGTTTTCGTCCACATCTCCGCTCTTCAGGCTTCCGGCATCCAGTCGCTGCGCGAAGGCCAGCAGGTCACCTTCGACACCGAACCGGATCGCATGGGCAAAGGCCCGAAGGCTGTCAACATCCAGGCTAACTAAGCTTCTGGTGACTGCCTGAACAAGGTTTCAGACGGCGCGGTGCAAACCGCGCCGTTTTTCGTTTGTGAGGATGAGATTTGCAACAAGTTCGGATCCTATCTCGCCCTTGGCGGGCGAGATAAGGCTCTTCAAGCGCTGACCCGCTCCGAATCCGCAGCGAAATCCACCGCGGCGAAAGCGGCCGCAATCACCTCCGGTCCGGCCACCGGCTTGTTGGCATCGGCGGAGAGGATCTGGCGGTAGCGGCGCGAGCCTGGCAGGCCGGTGAAGAGACCGACCATGTGCCGCGCGACATGCTGCAGGCGGCCACCATTGGCTATATGGCGCTCCGCATAATCCATCATCCGGTCGCGCAGCCCATTCCAATCGGCTTCAACAGCAGACTCGCCATAGAAGCGATGGTCGACATCGGCGAGGATCGCGGCATTCTGATAGGCGGCGCGGCCGAGCATGACGCCATCGACATGGGCAAGATGCGCCTCGGCCTGATCCAGCGTCTGGATGCCGCCATTGATGCCGATGAAGACTTCGGGCCAGCGGCTCTTCATGCGGTAGACGATATCGTAATCGAGCGGCGGTATTTCGCGGTTTTCCTTCGGCGACAGCCCTTTCAGCCAGGCCTTGCGCGCATGAATCCAGATCGCGTCTGCGCCGGCATCGAGCACCCGCGTCATCAGCTCCGGCAATGCCTCTTCCGGCTCCTGCTCGTCGACGCCGATGCGGCATTTCACGGTGACGGGAGCATTCGATACCGCCTTCATCGCGGCAACGCAGGATGCCACCGTCTCCGGCGTCAGCATCAGGCAGGCGCCGAAGGTGCCGGACTGTACGCGATCGGATGGGCAGCCGACATTCAGGTTGATCTCGTCGTAACCATAGGCCTCTGCAATCCGCAGCGCCTCGGAAAGCTTGGCCGGGTGGGAGCCACCAAGCTGCAGCGCAACGGGATGCTCGGTGGCATCGCGCCCCAGCAGCCGGTCGCGCGGCCCGTGGATGATCGCATCTGCCACCACCATCTCGGTATAAAGCAATGCATGCCGGCTGATCTGCCGATGCAAGTACCGGCAATGGCGATCCGTCCAGTCGATCATAGGGGCTACCGCAAAGATCTTGCGGCCAGTTTTCAGCGCGTCGCTATACATGGGAAACCTTTCTCACGCGCGCTCTACACCAAATCCCTCAAAAAGGCCAGTTTTCGTGGCTGTAACAATAATGCTAGTTTGCCGAACGGAGTCGGAGAGTGACAGCCCTCCGAGAAATGAAGAGTTTCGAAAGCCCATATGAACGCCTCACTGACGACAGTCATTCCGCCACCCGCCACCGTTCTTCTGCCGATCGAGGGCGAGGCCGGGCTTTTCCCCGTGCGCCGCGTCTATTGCGTCGGCCGCAATTATGCCGACCATGCCATCGAGATGGGACATGATCCCTGCCGCGAGCCGCCGTTCTTCTTCCAGAAGAACCCGGACAACCTGCTCGTGTCAGGCGACTTCCCCTATCCCTCCCTGTCGTCGGACGTGCATCACGAGGTGGAGCTGGTGGTGGCGCTGCGCAGCGGCGGCACGAACATCCCGGTCGAACAGGCGCTGGACTGCGTCTATGGTTACGGCGTCGGCATCGATTTCACCCGCCGCGACCTGCAGGGCGAGGCCAAGAAACTCGGTCGTCCCTGGGAAATCGGCAAGGCTTTCGAGCATTCCGCCCCTGTTTCCGCCCTCGTGCCGGCCACCCGCGTCGGCCATCCCGACAAGGGCGGCATCTGGCTGATGCGAAATGGCGAAGCCGCCCAGAGAGGTGACCTCCAGCAGATGATCTGGAAGGTGCCGGAAATCATCGCCGAACTCTCCAGACTTTTCACGCTCGCACCGGGCGATGTCATCATGACCGGCACGCCTGCCGGCGTCGGCCCCGTTGCGCGCGGCGACCGGATCAGCTGCGCCGTCGATGGCGTCGCAAACCTCGTATTGAACGTCGTCTGATCGAGGAGGATCGACCATGCCGCTCTACGCCCTTGCCGGCTCGACGCCGAAAACGCCCCAACCGGGCCGATACTGGATTGCCCCCGATGCCAGCGTGATCGGCAAGGTCGAGATCGGAGAAGATGTCGGCATCTGGTTCGGCGCGGTGCTGCGTGGCGACAACGAACCGATCGTCGTCGGCAAGGACACGAACATTCAGGAAGGCACGATGGTTCATACCGATCCGGCCTACCCGACCACGATCGGCGAAGGCTGCACCATCGGCCATCACGCCATCATTCACGGCTGCACCATCGGCAACAACTCCTTGATCGGCATGGGAGCCACGATCCTGAACGGCGCAAAGATCGGCAACAATTGCCTCGTCGGCGCCAATGCGCTTATCACGGAAGGCAAGGAATTCCCGGATGGCTCGCTCATCGTCGGGGCGCCGGCAAAAGCGATCCGCACGCTGGACGACAACGCGATCGAAGGCCTGCGCCGCTCCGCCCGCAACTATGTCGCCAACTGGCAGCGCTTCGCCCGTGATCTCAAGAGATTGGATTAGAGCATTTCCAGGAAAAGTGCGTAGCGGTTTTCCGTCCGGAATGCGCTGGGAAATAAGAAGATAGAGCGTTTTCGCGATTCGAAGAAAAGCGGAATTGCTCTAGAAAACCATCATAAGCTGTTGATGGACTGCGGAATAAACCTTGATCCGCTCACGCCGCGCAATTGCCGCAATGGCCACGGATTTCAATGGTCGATTTTTCCGCCTTGAACTTCTGCGATTTCAGCCAGTTCATCAGGCGGTGATCCACTTCGTGATCGTGGAACTCAATCACCTGGCCGCAGCTTTCGCAGATGGCGAAGGCGACAAGGCCATGGCTGTGGCAATCCTCATTGGGATGGGCGCAGGCGACGAAGGAATTGATGCTCTCGAGCCGGT
>NZ_JAUQTZ010000164.1:0-13314 GCF_059803845.1 Rhizobium sp. UFLA01-1127
ATCGTGCCGCGCTCGACATAGATGGCCTCGTTCAGCCGGCCGGCCGCATCGAGCGCGCGGCGGATTTTCGGCAGGTTGCGGCCGACCTTCATGATCACGGCTGCCTGCGTATCGCCGAGGCGGCGGGTAAGCTCGGCTTCCGCCATCGTTCCCGGCAGCACGGAGAGCACGTCGTCTCCCTGTACCATCGGCAATCCGGCCAGAGACCAGCAGCCGGACATGGCCGTTACGCCTGGGATGACTTCGGTCGGGAAGCGATCGGCAAGGCGCACATGCAGGTGCATGTAGGAACCATAAAACAGCGGATCGCCCTCGCTAAGCACGGCAACCGTCTTTCCTTCTCGCAGATGTGCCGCCACCATCTCAGCCGAGACGTCATAAAAGGCGGTGATCTGACCGAGATATTCCGGCGCGTCCTTGTCGATCTCGGTCGTGACCGGATAGTAGAGCGGCAGGAGCGCGACGTCCGCTTTCAGCAGGTGGCCGACGATGGCGCGTCCGTTGCCGCCTTTGCCCTGCTTGGCGAAGTAGGCGACGACATCGGCTCGCTCCAGGGCCTTGACGGCCTTGACCGTCAGCAGTTCGGGATCGCCGGGGCCGGTGCCGATCCCAATCAGGCTTCCGTTCGAAGGCGCGCTCATAGGCCCGGCCTCGCAAGAGCGTTGAGGGCCGCTGCCGTCATCGCACTGCCGCCGAGACGCCCGCGCACGATGGCAAAGGGAACGCCGTAGGAATTCTCGGCAAGCGCATCCTTCGATTCTGCTGCGCCGACAAAGCCGACAGGCATGCCGATGATGGCGGCAGGCTTCGGGGCGCCGTCACGCAGCATTTCGAGAAGGTGAAAGAGGGCGGTCGGTGCATTGCCGATGGCAACGACGGAACCGGCAAGGCGGTCGGTCCAAAGATGCATGGCGGCGGCCGAGCGCGTGTTGCCGATGGTCTTGGCGATGTCTGCCGTGCGTGGGTCCTGCAAGGTGCAGATCACCTCGTTTTCCGCCGGGAGGCGGGCGCGGGTGACGCCACGGGCGACCATTTCGGCATCGCAGAAGATCGGGGCGCCCTCGGACAGCGCCTTGCGAGCCGATGCGACGAAATCGGGAGAGAACAGGAAATGCTCTGCCGCTTCCACCAGCCCACAGGCATGGATCATGCGGACTGCCACATCGGCCTCGGCTTCGGGAAAGCGCTTCAGATCGGCTTCGTTGCGGATGATCGCGAAGGAGCGTTCGTAGATCGCATCTCCCTCGCGGATATAGTCATAGTCAGGCATTTCTATCCCTGTCGTAAAGCCGTCGCGATTGCGTCCCGGCCGAGCCGTTTAAGACACTGCCGGGCCGATTCGCCAGCAGCTTTGTTGTTCCGTACCAGTTTCCCGAGCGTCGCCAGCGCCGATTTCAGGCCTTCCTTGTGGATGTAAGCCACTGGCTCTGATGATGATGACCCATTTACGACAATAGCATAGCCTGTTGCAGCACCGACGACAGTCAGCATTGCGGGAGACGGGTGGGCGCACCCCTTCATGCAGCCGGATAGATGGACCTTGAGCGAACCGTCAAGCAGGTCGGCGCCGACATCGATGAGATCGGCGGCGGCCTTTCTCGTGGCATAGTGGGCGGATGCGCATGCGCCGGTGCCGGAGCAGGGGATGATATCGTTGGCCGGATCGTCGGCACGCGTTTGAAAGCCGCAGTCAGCCGCCGCGGCGAGAAGATCTTTGGCTAGATCGCCTGGAAGTCCAAGTACCAACAGGCTGTGCTCCGGTCCCGTCCGTATCTCACGCGCGCCTGCTGTCTCTGCCAAGTCAAGAAAGCGCAGGAGATCGCGAGCGTGGATCCGACCGAAGGCAGGGCGCAGTCCGAGGGCGGAATGTTCCTTCCCCAGTGCAACGATGCCGATAGCAGAGGCCGGTAAGGCCGTCTCACTATGTACGAGATCCGGCAGAGCGGGAAACTGTGCTTTCAGAGAGGCAGCGTCCAGGTCGCGTCCGCGGGCGCGCGGTCCGATAGCAGCCAAGGCGTCGAGCAATGTGATGACACCGGATATCGCCTGCTCGCCGGGCAAGACGGCAAGCGGTATGGCCGTCGCATGCGTTCCGGCGATCGAGAGCTTCCATAACTGGTCATTGCTGGAAATGACGGCTTTCAGCCGGATATCGGCCGAGAGGTCGTCAAGAACGAGCTGGCCGCCGCCATCGACGATAATGGCAAGCTTGGCAGCCAGGAGCGGCTTGGGATCGAGTGATCCGATCGCGCTGCGAAGGCGCCCGGCAAGTGCTCGCGCGTCAGCGGTTTCCGAAGGATCGAGGCCGCTGAAAGGCGGGACTTCGATTGCGACGCCGCGTTCCGGCACGATGCCGGCGCGATCAATGTCGGCTGCCAGTCCGGCCATGCTATGCGGCCTCATGCCGCGCAGCTGAAAATTGCCGCGTGCGGTAATTTCGATCAGGCCGTTGCCGTGCTTTTCGGCGGCTTCGGCCAGTGCGCGCAATTGCCGGACGCTCAAGCCCGGTGTCGATGGTCGCAGGCGCACGAGCAGACCGTCGCCCGTCTGCATCGGCGCGCTCAAGGAAGGACAGGCGCCGCGAACCATGGCGGGCAGCGGCTTTTCAATGCCGTAGCGGGCGGCCTCGTCTTGCGGGAAGCGCGTTTGTCCATTTATCGTCTGTGTATCGGCCGCAACCATGAGACTGCCCATCATAAAGGACATTTCCTTGCACAATCCGGGTCGGCGGGCAAACGATTTGGCGCCCGGCCTTCAGTCGCACCCTTAGTTGCGGTCGTCGAAATCATGCCCCTTGCGCATGAGATAGATGTCCATGATCCATCCGTGCTTGGCCCGCGCCTCTGCCCGCGTCGCAAGAATCCGTTCGCAAACCTCACCCAGCCTGCCGGCGATGGTGATCTCGTCCTTAGTGCCGAGATAGGCGCCCCAATAGATATAGGCATCCGGATCGTCGATCCCGCTGAAGGCCTGTTCGCCATCGAGCATGACGACAGCCGTTTCCGCAATGCCGGGAAAGCTTTCGGCCAGCCGCCGGCCGGTGGTGATCTGCACGGGCTTGCCGACGAGATTGAGAGGGATGCGGTGGCTTGCCGTCAGCGCCTGAATGCTGGTGATGCCGGGAATGATGCTGTAGGCAAGCGCAACATTGCCGCGAGCGGCGACGCGCTCGATGACGCGCAAGGTGCTGTCGTACAGGCCAGGGTCGCCCCAGACGAGGAAGGCAGCACTTTGGCCTTCCGCCAAATGCTCCAGAAACAGCCGTTCATAGGTCGCGGAAATCGCCTCGTGCCAGTCATCGACGCTCTGCACGTAGCTGCGCTCGGCTGTCCGGCGCAAGGGCACGTCATAATCCACAAAGCGCGTGGCCTGGTTGGTAACATAGCGCTGGCAGATTTCCCGCCTGACGTCGGCAAGCTCGCTCTTGGCAGCCCCCTTGCTGGGGATCAGGATGACATCGGTAGCATTCAACGCATTGATCGCCTGCACGGTCAGATGTTCGGGATTTCCCGTGCCGATACCGACAATGTGAATATGCCGCATGTGCTTGCCCTCGCTCTTCAGCGCTGTTTGCCGGAAGCGCCGGATCATTTCAAGAGGAAGCGTTCTTCAGGACGATTGCCGTTCGAAGCTCCAGCGGCTGGCCATATAGCTGCGCGGCGAGGTGCCGAGCATGCGCCGGAACATGGTGGTAAACGCCGCTACGCTCTCGTAGCCTGCTTCAAGCGCGACATTGGTGACCGGCTCGCCGCCGGCAAGCTGCGGCAGAGAGGCAAAGACGCTGGCCTGCTGGCGCCAGGTCGTGAAGCTGATGCCGGTCTCCTTGCGGAACTGCCGCGTGAACGTCCGCCGGCTCATGGCAAGCCTTTCGGCCCAATCGTCCAGCCTCGCGTTTGGCGAAGGGTTGGCGAGATATTCGCGGCAGAGCGCTGTGAGCTTCCGGTCGGACGGGAAGGGGAGGCCGAGCGGCCGCTCCGGCAGCGTCGCAATCTCCTCGACGAGCAGAGACAGGACCAGCTTGGCCTTTCGATGACTGACCGGGGCTTCCCGCAGCCGAATGGCCTCCAGGAGCAGGCTGCGGGCGAGATCCGTTACCTCGACGACCCGTGGGCCTTCATCTTTCGGCGGTTGACCGCGCGGGGTCACATAAACGGATTTCATGCTGACATCGCTCAGGATCTCGATCGAATGCTCCAGCCCGACGGGAATGAAGAGAGCATGACCCGGCGGCACCATCCAGCGGCCGCGCGCCGTCATGATCAGCGCGACGCCCGAGAAGATACAGAGCAATTGCGTGCGCCGGTGGTGATGCCACGGGACGGTGTAGCCCTGCGGCGGCTCGGCACTGTGGACAAGCACATCGGCAGGCGATTCTTCCATCCAGCGCATGTTTTGCACATGGTCATCGTCGAGGGTTGCCAGCAACTGTTTGGAGAGCTTTTCCATTTTGGCCCAATCGAGAAACTAGTGGACCAAAACACGAAAGAAGGTCACTCGCAAGCCGTGTAAAAGGCTGATCAAACAATATTGTCGGCAAAAGTAGCCGGCGCTGGAAGGAATCCCAATGGTTGCGGCGTTTTCGGGTGCGCAGACCCGATTTGAGAAGACCACGATTTCGATCGTCGTGGCGGTCAGTACCTGCCACTTGCTGAACGACATCATGCAATCGCTGCTGACGTCGCTCTATCCGATGTTCAGAGAGAATTATGCACTCGATTTCGTGCAGATCGGGTTGCTGACGATGATGTTCCAGATCACCGCCTCGCTGCTGCAGCCGGTGGTCGGCATCGTCACCGACAAATGGCCGATGCCCTATTCGCTGCCGGTCGGCATGGTCAGCACATTCCTCGGCCTCCTTCTGCTCGGTTATGCCGGCAGTTTCGGTATGCTGCTGCTCGCTGCCAGCTTGATCGGTTTCGGCTCGGCCGTCTTTCATCCGGAAGCATCGCGCGTCGCACGTCTGGCTTCGGGCGGACGTCACGGCCTTGCGCAATCGCTGTTCCAACTCGGCGGCAATGCCGGTTCGGCAATCGGGCCGCTGATTGCGGCGTTCTTCGTGCTGCAGCACGGCCAGAAGAGCGTTGCCTGGCTTTCGGTGCTGGCCGTGATCGGCTTCATCGTTCTCAGCTGGGTCGGCAACTGGTTCGTCAATCATCGTCGCCAGCAGGCGGCACGTCCCGCGGCCAGCCGCACCCTGCCGATCGCGCGCAGCAAGGCCATGTGGGCGCTGGCCATTCTCATCCTGCTCACGGCGACAAAGAACGTCTACATGGCGAGCATATCGAGCTATTTCACCTTCTATGTCATCGACAAATTCCATCTCGACGTCCGTGACGCGCAGCTTATGCTGTTTCTGTTCCTAGGTTCGGTCGCCGTTGGAACGATCATGGGCGGCCCTGTGGGGGATCGCTTCGGCGCGCGCTTCGTGATCTGGTTTTCGATCCTCGGCGTCATCCCCTTCGCGCTGCTGATGCCCTATGCCAATCTCTTCTGGACATGCGTGCTGACGGTCGTGATCGGGCTGATTTTCGCGTCGGCCTTTCCGGCGATCGTCGTCTTCGCGCAGGAGCTGATCCCCGGCCGCGTGGGACTGATCGGCGGCGTCTTCTTCGGTTTCGCCTTCGGAGCGGGCGGCCTTGGCGCTGCGGCTCTCGGAGATTTTGCCGATACGCATGGCATCTCCTTCGTCTACACGATCTGCTCTTATCTGCCGCTGCTCGGTCTCTTCACGATCTTCTTGCCGCGCATTCCAAAGCACTAGAGCCGGATGATTTTTGGTCGAATCGACCTAAAATCTGAATCCGCTCTAGAATCAAAGAAGCAGAGCATGGTGTCGTCCGAAAACCGATCACACTTTTCGGCATCATGCTCTAACCGACACCGGCGGGCTCATGGCCCGCCGGTATTTGTTTCGGAAAAGGCCTGACTGTCGGTCCGTGATGGCCGCCTCTTGCCGGAAACGGCTTTGGATGAGGTCGCCTCATCAGGCGTAGCGGCTGATGGCGAGATCGGTTGCGTCGATATCCGGCTTGCGGCCGCTGACGAGATCGCTGATGACCCGTGCCGAGCCGGAGCTCATCGTCCATCCAAGGGTGCCGTGACCCGTATTGAGGAACAGCCCCTTGATCTTCGTCGGTCCGATCACCGGCGTTCCATCCGGCGTCATCGGCCGCAGGCCGGACCAGAAGGAGGCCTTGGCGACATCGCCGCCGGGGAAGAGATCGGTGACGGAATGCTCGAGCGTCTGCCGCCGTGCAGGGCCGAGATCGTTGGTGTAGCCGGAGATTTCCGCCATGCCACCGACGCGGATGCGATCGCCAAGGCGGGTGATCGCGATCTTGTAGGTCTCGTCCATGACGGTCGATTCCGGCGCGCGCGCGGCATCGATGATCGGGATCGTCAGCGAATAGCCCTTGACCGGATAGACGGAAAGGCCGATGCCGAGCGGCTTCAGCAAGAGCGGCGAATAGCTGCCGAGCGCGACGACGATCGCATCCGCGCCAACGCGCCCGCGGTCGGTCATGACGGCGTGCGCCTGACCGCCCTCAACGTCGAGCCCCTTGATCGTCGCGCCGTACTGGAACTGGATGCCCAGCTCTCTTGCCTTTACGGCGAGCGCGTTGGTGAATTTGAAGCAGTCGCCGGTCTCATCCTTCGGCGTCAGCAGGCCGCCGACGATCTTTTCGCGAACGTGCCCGAGTGCCGGTTCGACCCGGATGCAGCCATCGGGATCGAGCACTTCATAAGGGATGCCGTCGGCTGCCAGAGCCTTGACGTCCTTTGCCGATGCGTCGAGCTGCGCTTGCGTGCGGAAGAGCTGCAGCGTGCCCTGCATGCGCTCGTCATAGGCAATGCCGGTCTCCTCGCGAAGCTGTGCCAGCGAGACGCGGCTGTAATCGGCAAGGCGCAGCATCCGGCTCTTGTTGATCGCGTAGCGTTCCGAGGTGCAGTTCGACAGCATCTTGACGAGCCAGGAGAGCATGGCGCCGTCGATCTTCGGCCGCAGGATGAGCGGAGCATGTTTCATGAACAGCCACTTCAGCGCCTTTGCCGGAATGCCCGGTGCCGCCCAGGGCGAGCAATAGCCAAAGGAGACTTCGCCGGCATTGGCAAAGCTCGTCTCCAGCGCCGGCCCCTTCTGCCGGTCGATGACAGTCACCTCGTGGCCTGCCTTGGCAAGCTGATAGGCAGATGTGACGCCGACGATGCCGGCACCCAGAACGACGACTTTCATGATTTCCTCGGAGAAATGAGCGTTGGGAAGGTCAGCGGTATTGCCTGTTGTAGCGGTGGCCGAGACTGGTCAGGATCTCATAGGAAATCAAGCCGGCATCCCGCGCAAGATCCTCCAGGGTCTGATGATCGCCGAGGACCTCCACCATGCTTCCGAAAGACAGCGTACCTTCGGGCAGGGCGCTGATATCGATCGTGATGCTGTCCATCGACACGCGGCCGACGATCGGCAGGCGCATGCCTTTGTGATAAACCGCGCCGCGATTGCTAAGGCTGCGTGGAAGGCCGTCGGCATAGCCGGCGGCAATCGTCGCAAGCCGGGTCCGGCCCTTGGTCACATGCACGCCGCCATAGCCGACACGCGCCCCCTCCGGAACGGTTCTTGTCTGCACGACGGCGACATCGAGCCTGACGACGGTCTCCATCGGATTGGCAGCGCCGCTCGTCGGGGCGCCGCCATAAAGGGCGATGCCCGGCCGTGCCAGCACGCCGTGAAAATCGCCGCCGAGGAAGATGCCGCCTGAATTCGCGAAAGAGATGCCGTAGCTCGGGAATTCCGCCGCAATGCGGCGCATTTCGGCGAGCTGGTCGGCATTTTGCCGGCTGTCGATCTCGTCTGAGGAGGCGAGATGGCTCATGACGAACAGGATGTCGATGTCGTCGGAAGCCTGCAGGTGAGCCTCGACGAAACTTCTGTCTTCCGGCGGTATGCCGAGCCGCGACATGCCGGTGTCGAACTGCAGAACCGCGGGGAGCCTGCGCTGCAGCGAACGCGCGGTCCTGGACCATTGCCGCAGCTGATCGAGCGAATTGATCACGGGCACGATGCCGCCATCGGCGCAAGCTGCCTCGTTGTCTGGCAACAGGCCATTCAGCACGAAGATTTTGGCGTCACCGGGCAATTGCGGACGCAGCCGCAGTGCTTCGATGAAATGCGCAACGAAGAAATGCCGGCAGCCACGCCGGTAGAGCGCCCTCGACACTTGGCTGGCGCCAAGCCCGTACGCATCGGCCTTGACGACGGCCGCCGTCTGCGCCGGCACAACGATGGAGGACAGCCTGTCGTAGTTCCGGCACAATGCGGCCAGATCGATTGTCAGATAACCACACGCTCCGCCATCGGCCGCCAATTTTAGCGCCAGCGAATCCACAATGCCGTCCATATCCGCCCTCGTCTTTCAAACGCAGATTATTGAAACAATCGTGAAATTGCCTGTCAAATTGTGATTGATTATTGTGTAGTTGCCTTGATATTGAAACCATCTGCGAATTTTTGAAAGAACCCACATGGGCGCCCTCGATGCGATCGATCGCAACATTCTTCGTCTGCTTCGACTCGATGCCCGCATTAGCAATGCGAAGCTGGCAAGTGAGGTGGGGCTGTCGCCATCGGCCTGCCTGCGGCGCATCAAGCTGATGGAGCAGGCGGGCGTGATCCGCGGCTATACGGCTTTGGTGGACACGTCTCAGGCGGAAGCATCGATCGCCGTCATCATCAACATCACGCTCGAGCGGCAGACGGAGGATCACCTCGATCGCTTCGAGGCGGCGGTAC
Source organism: Rhizobium sp. UFLA01-1127 (assembly GCF_059803845.1). Classification (NCBI taxonomy): domain Bacteria; kingdom Pseudomonadati; phylum Pseudomonadota; class Alphaproteobacteria; order Hyphomicrobiales; family Rhizobiaceae; genus Rhizobium; species Rhizobium sp. UFLA01-1127. The sequence continues at coordinate 8,789 of NZ_JAUQTZ010000164.1, forward strand.
GCAAGCACCCCGAGATCAGGGAATGCTTCCTGATGACGGGCGGTTCCGATTATCTGCTGCGTGTCGAGGTCGCCAATCCCGGCGACTTCGAACGCATCCACAAGGATATTCTCTCTACCATGCCCGGAGTGCTGCGGATTCATTCGAGCTTTTCGATCCGCAATGTGCTTGCGACGCGGCCGAAGGGATTGCGCTGAACGAGCGGATGTCGGCTCGGCAAGGGTTTACTTTATTCTGCCGTGCGATCCTGATCCCAACCGATGCCTGCTGCGGCATCCACTTCGCAGATCAAGCCGGTGGGTTCATAACTGATCTGCACCTTGCCGTTCAATTCCGCCGCCAGTAGGCTTTCTATCAAGCGGGAACCGAAACCCCTGCGGGTCGGGGGCTTCACGATTGGTCCTCCCGTTTCCTGCCATCGCAACCTGAGACGTTCGGTCTCACCGCTTTCCAGCGACCAGGTAATGGCAATGCGTCCATCGGCCACTGAAAGCGCGCCATATTTGGCCGCGTTCGTCGCAAGTTCATGCAGCGCAAGCGATATGGAAACAACCGCTCGCGGGGCAAGCTTGATGGCAGGACCGGAGATTTCGAACCGGTCTTTCGGATAGGGCGACAATGCCTGGGCTATGACTGCAGTCAATTCGGCCTGCTCCCATTTGCCATGGATCAGCAGATCGTGAGCGCGCCCCATCGAGGAGAGCCTTGCCTCGAACGTTTCGACGGAAGCCTTGTCCGTGTCACCTCTTCCCAATGTCTGGCGTGCGATGGCCATGACGGTCGCAAGCACGTTCTTGACGCGATGATTGAGCTCGCCGACCAGCACCGTCTGCAGGCGCTCGGCTTCCTTCTTGGCACTGATGTCATGAGCCGTCTTCGACGCTCCCACGATCCGGCCATAGACGTCATAGATTGGAGAGACGCTGAGAAGGATGTCGACAAGCTCGCCGTTCTTGTTGCGCCGCTTGGTCTCGTAAGGCTCTACCTTCTGGCCCGCACGGATCCGGGCCAGGATTGCCGGTTCTTCGTCACTGCGGTCTTCCGGAACGAGCATCATCACGGACTGGCCGATGGCCTCTTCGGCCGATTGTCCGTAAAGCCTTTCGGCGCCGCTATTCCAGCTTGTGATGATCATGTTGAGGTCGATGCTGAGGATGGCGTCGTCCGATGAGGCGACAATCGCCGCCAGTTGCCGCTCTACTTCCTGTGCTCGCTTGCGTTCACTGATATCGGTTACGATCGCGGCGGCCCGCTGGATGCGTCCTGAACCGTCTTTCAAGCCAGAGACGGAGTTTGCCACCCAGACAAGACTGCCATCTTTGCGAACATAGCGCTTTTCAATCTCGAAACTCTCTCCTGTCGCCGTCATTGCTTCGAACAGGCGCTTATTCTCATGCAGATCATCTGGATAGGTGATGTCATAGGTCCGCATGCCGAGAAGCTCGCTCTCGGAGTAGCCCACAATTTCGCAGAAACGCTCGTTCACCCGAACGAAGCGGCCATCGAGTTCGCACTGGGCAAACCCAGTCGTCGATTGCGAGATGACGGCGCGAAACAGCTCCTCGCTTTCACGCAGCGCCTGTTCCGTTCGAACCCTTTCCGTCGTTTCGTTGACGATGCAGAAGACGCCCAGCACCCTGCCGTCCACATCACGGACGGGCGAATAGGAAATATCGAAGTAAACCGTTTCGGGATAGCCGTAGCGCTCGATATAGAAGGGCCTATCCTTGGCGACGATCGCCATGCCGTCATGAAGGACGGAGCGAAGAAGCGGTTCGAGGTCGCTCCAGAGTTCGGCCCAGTTTTCCTGTGCAGGCCTTCCGAGCGCGCGCGGATGCTTGTCCCCTATCGTGGGCGCATAGGCATCGTTATAAAGTGCGATAAACTCCTCGCCCCAGAACATGACGATCTGAGCTTGGGCAGGGAGCATGATATCGACGGCAGCAGTAAGGCACGCGGGCCATTCCGACCTTGGCCCAAGACTGGTGGCTGCCCAGTCGAAGCCCGAGATAAGTTCAGCCATTTCGTTCGTTTGTCTCACCGGTTCGGGCACGATGTTCAGAATGCATCCTCTCTTCAGTGACTGCAATTTGCAGCAATTGCCCGGTTTCCCCGACGCTTGCGAGAACTCATAGCATGAAATCCGTCACGAAGTGCAGAGAGAAAAGCGGCTGATTTCAATGTATTTTAAGTGACATAAGCGAATATTCGCTACGAATATTTTGGAGTATTCAAAGGGAGCGCGACGAGCTCTTAATCTTGGGCGGCGTCAACATGACGCTCGCTGCGGCCGCCTGCCAGAAATCCGGCGTCGCAAGCATTTCGGCCCATATTTCGGGTGTCGAGGCGCCCAGTCTGCTTCGCCCGCAATGCCGCAGGAGCGGTAGCGGCGGTATCCGAGAGCCTGCGCGCGCACTCGACGCTTGGCTCTATCGGACCGAAGGCGCACGCCAGCCCTGCCGTCAGCTTCAAGCGCGGGCGATCACTGGTGCCGACTGCATGATCGGAGACGGGGGATTGCCTCAGGCCGCCCGCAGCAGCATGCCGAAAAGGTCGCGCGGATCGTCGGGGTCGGCGATGATATCGAGTTTCTGGAAGTAATCCGTGCCCGCCAGTTTCTCGCGGACGTAGCGCAGGGCGGAGAAGTCCTCGATCGCGAAGCCGACGCTGTCGAACAGCGTGATCTGCCTGTCGCTGCTGCGGCCTTGTGCCAGGCCGCTCACGACCTGCCAGAGTTCGGTGACCGGGTAGTCCGGATCCATCTGCTGGATTTCGCCTTCGATGCGGGTCTGCGGCGGATATTCGACGAAGGTGTCGGAGCGCAGCAGGATGTCGCGGTGGAGTTCCGTCTTGCCGGGGCAGTCGCCGCCGATGGCGTTGATGTGGACGCCGGCGCCGACCATGTTGTCTGTGAGGATCGTCGCATATTGCTTGTCGGCCGTGCAGGTCGTGATGATGTCGGCGCCTTCGATGGCGGCTTGAGCCGAGGTGCATGGCACGAGGCGCAGACGCGTCCTGGCGAGATTGCGAACGGTCTTTTCCGTTGCCCTCGGATCGATGTCGTAAAGGCGGACCTCCTCGATGCCGAGAACCGCTTTCATCGCCAGTGCCTGGAATTCCGCCTGCGCGCCATTGCCGATCAGGGCGAGGCAACGGGCCTTTTGCGGCGCCAGATGTCTGGCGGCCATGGCCGAGGTCGCCGCCGTGCGCAGCGCCGTCAGCAGCGTCATTTCCGTGAGCAGTACAGGGTAGCCGGTCGAAACTTCGGCAAGCAGGCCGAGGGCGGTCACCGTCTGCAGCCCTTGCGCCATGTTCTTCGGATGGCCGTTGACATACTTGAAGCTGTAAACCGCCCCATCCGAGGTCGGCATCAGTTCGATGACGCCGTCATGCGAATGGGATGCGACACGGGGCGTCTTGTCGAAGAGTTCCCAGCGGCGAAAATCCGCTTCGATGGCGTCGGTGAGTTCGACGAGCATGGTTTCGATGCCGACATGGTGGACGAGCCGCATCATGTTCTCGACGCTGACGAAGGGGATGAAGGCTCTTTCCGATGGGAGCGGCGCGGGCATTTTCGTATCCTCGATGAGACCGTTTCTCTTAGGGTATCAAGCGGATCGATTGACTGAAATCGCAAAACTGTGCCAGTTTTAGTATGAGTTTGTACAGATTGCCCGATAATTTTGACCGAAAAGACAAGAGCAGGATCATGCGATGACGCTCGCCAAATATATTCCCGACGATCTCGACCGCCGCATCATCGCGCATCTGCGTTCAGACGGGCGCGCTTCGCTCTCCAAACTGTCGGATGCACTGGGTGTTGCGCGTGGCACGGTGCAGAACAGATTGGACCGCCTGATCGAGACCGGTACGCTTCTTGGTTTCACCGTGCGGGTGCGGGAGGACTATGACGAGCAGACGGTTCATGCCGTCATGATGATCGAGGTGGTGGGAAAGTCGACGACCCAGGTCATCCGCAAGCTGCGCGGCCTGCCCGAGATCTATTCGCTGCATACCACGAACGGCAATTGGGATCTCGTCGCCAATATCCGCGCCGCCAGCCTTTCGGATTTCGACCGGGTGCTGCGCGAGGTCCGAATGATCGATGGCGTGGCAAACAGCGAGACCAGCCTGCTGCTGAGCAGCCTCTGACAGGTCGCCGCCTCGCTTGAAAACTCGCGGCTTGTTGTTATGATTTCGTATGGAACTTACGTTGCTCGCCCACGCCCTTGCCTGGACCGTGCTCGGTCTGATCGTATTGACCACGGTCGTCCCGGTCGGGACGAAGTATCCGTTCATGGCAATGGCGAGCATCGACAGCGTCATCCCGTTCGGTCTTTTGGGATTTCTGTTTGTCCTGGCCTATCCCGAAGACCGCCGCATCATTGCTCTTGTGTGCATTTCTGTCGCGGCTGCGAGCGAGTCGCTTGCTTTGATCCTGCCAGAGAAGTGCCTGCGGGTTGAGCGCGCAATCCTGAAAGTGCTTGCGACGGTATCAGGGCTGCTTTTAGGGGCATTGTTTATGG
>NZ_JAUQTZ010000165.1:0-12762 GCF_059803845.1 Rhizobium sp. UFLA01-1127
GCCAAGGAGCTCGGCATTTCCGCACTTGGGATCGTCGACCGCAACTCGCTGGCCGGGATTGTCCGGGCGCTCGAAGCCTCGCGTGCGACCGGCCTGCGCCTGGTGGTCGGTTGCCGCCTTGATCTCGCCGACGGCATGTCGATCCTCGTTTATCCCACCGATCGCGCCGCCTATTCCAGGCTGACGCGACTTCTGACGCTCGGCAAGGGCAGGGGCGGCAAGGGCAACTGCATCCTCCATCTCGACGACGTCGCTCTGTATGCCGAGGGCCTGATCGGCATCTTCCTTCCGGATCTCGCCGACGAAACCTGTGCCCTGCAGCTCCGGAAAATGGCAGAGCTCTTCGGCGATCGCGCCTATCTATCGCTCTGCCTGCGCCGGCGGCCGAACGATCAGCTGCGGCTGCATGATCTCTCCAATCTTGCCGCTCGTTTCAAGGTGAAGACGGTCGTCACCAATGACGTCCTCTTTCATGAGCCTTCACGCCGGCAGTTGCAGGATATCGTCACCTGTATTCGCAACAACACTGTCATCGACGATATCGGCTTCGAGCGCGAGCGCCATGCCGACCGCTATCTGAAGCCGCCGGAGGAAATGGCGCGGCTGTTTCCGCGCTACCCCGAAGCAATTGCCCGCACGCTTGAGATCGTCGAGCGCTGCAAGTTCTCGCTGGAGGAGCTGACCTACCAATATCCGGAGGAGGCGATTGTTCCGGGTAAAAGCGCGCAGGAATCCCTCGAACATTATGTCTGGGAATGCATTCCGAACCGCTATCCCGAGGGCTTGCCGCCATCGGTGTTGAAGGTGATCCGCCACGAACTCGATCTCATCCGCACCATGAAATACGCCCCCTATTTCCTGACGGTGTTTTCGATCGTGCGCTATGCCCGCAGCCAGGGCATTTTATGCCAGGGGCGGGGGTCTGCCGCCAACTCCGCCGTCTGCTATGTCCTCGGCATTACCTCGATCGATCCCGAGACCAACAATCTGCTCTTCGAGCGCTTCGTCAGCCAGGAGCGCGACGAGCCTCCGGACATCGACGTCGACTTCGAGCACGAGCGGCGCGAGGAGGTGATCCAATGGATCTACAAGACCTATGGTCATGACAAGGCGGCCCTTTGCGCAACGGTGACGCGCTACCGCGCCAAGGGCGCGATCCGCGATGTCGGCAAGGCGCTCGGCCTGCCGGAGGACGTGATCAAGTCCCTGTCGTCAGGCATGTGGTCATGGTCCGAGGAACTGGTGACCGAACGCAGCCTTCGCGAGCTCAACCTCAATCCGGAGGATCGCCGACTGGCGCTCACCTTGAAACTGGCGCAGCAGCTGATGGGGGCGCCGCGCCATCTCGGCCAGCATCCCGGCGGCTTCGTGCTCACCCATGACCGGCTCGACGATCTCGTACCGATCGAGCCGGCCACCATGGCCGATCGCCAGGTGATCGAATGGGACAAGGACGATGTCGAGGCGTTGAAGTTCATGAAGGTCGACGTGCTGGCGCTCGGCATGCTCACCTGCATGAGCAAGGCTTTTGCCTTGATCGGGGATCACAAGCATCAGGATCTCGATCTGTCCAAGATCCCCCAGGAAGATCCTGCCACCTATGCGATGATCCGCAAGGCCGACACGCTCGGCACCTTCCAGATCGAAAGCCGGGCGCAGATGTCCATGCTGCCGCGCATGAAGCCACGCACCTTCTATGATCTCGTCATTCAGGTGGCGATCGTTCGCCCCGGTCCGATCCAGGGCGACATGGTGCATCCCTATTTGCGCCGGCGGGAGGGCAAGGAGCCGGTCGACTATCCGACACCGGAACTGGAAGCCGTTCTCGGCAAGACGCTCGGCGTGCCGCTCTTCCAGGAGAGCGCCATGAAGGTGGCGATGGTCTGCGCCGGCTTTACCGGCGGCGAGGCCGATCAGCTGCGCAAGTCCATGGCGACCTTCAAGTTCACCGGCGGTGTTTCGAAGTTCAAGGCCAAGCTCGTCTCCGGCATGGTGAGGAACGGCTACACCCCCGAATTCGCCGAAAAGACCTTCTCGCAACTCGAAGGCTTTGGCTCCTATGGCTTTCCAGAAAGCCACGCCGCGAGCTTCGCCCTGATCGCCTATGCCTCATCCTACGTGAAATGCCACTATCCCGACGCCTTCTGCGCAGCACTCCTGAACTCGCAGCCCATGGGCTTTTATGCGCCGGCGCAGATCGTCGGCGATGCCCGCAAGCATGGCGTCGAGGTCCGGCCGGTCTGCGTCAATCACTCACGCTGGGACTGCACGCTGGAGCCGCTCGACGGCAGCGATTGCCACACCGTTCGTCTCGGCATGCGCATGGTCCATGGACTTGCCCAGAACGATGCCGCCCGCATCATTGCTGCGCGGGCCGATCAGCCATTCGAGAGCGTCGATGATCTCTGGCGCAGGTCCGGCGTGCCGGCGGCGTCCCTGGTCGAGCTTGCCGAGGCGGATGCTTTTCTGCCATCGCTCAATTTGCAGCGCCGCGATGCGCTCTGGGCGATCAAGGCCTTGCGCGACGAACCCTTGCCGCTGTTTGCCGCGGCGGCGGAGCGCGAGCAAAGGGCGATCGCCGAACAGCGGGAGCCCGAGGTCAACCTTCGCCAGATGACGGAGGGCCATAAGGTCATTCAGGATTACAGCCATACCGGTCTCACCCTGCGCCAGCATCCGCTGGCCTTCCTGCGCAAGGATCTCACCGCCCGCAATATCGTCACCTGTGAGGAGGCGATGTCGGCGCGCGACGGCCGCTGGCTGATGACGGCAGGCCTCGTGCTCGTGCGCCAGAAGCCGGGCTCGGCCAAGGGCGTCATGTTCCTGACCGTCGAGGATGAGACCGGGCCAGCCAATGTCGTCGTCTGGCCAAGTCTCTTCGAGCGCCGCCGGCGTATCGTGCTCGGCTCCAGCATGATGGCGATCAACGGCCGCATCCAGCGGGAAGGGGACGTCGTGCATCTCGTCGCCCAGCAGCTGTTCGACCTCACCAGCGATCTGTCCGGGCTTGCCGATCGCGATGAAGCCTTCAAGCTGCCGACCGGGCGCGGTGACGAGTTCGCGCATGGGACGCCTGGTAGTCCGGATTCGCGAGAGACGGCCGTGATCAAGGCGCGCGAGATTTATGAGCCGGATCGGCTTATTGATCGGTTGAAGGTGAGGAGTAGGGATTTTCAGTGAGCGACGACAGCGGCAACTCCGGTTACCCAACTCACGACGGTTGGCGAAGCCATTGAGGGGTCACCTTCTTGGCGGCTTGCCATTGTTCAACGGCTCTGGCGTAGCTGTCCAAATCGAATTGCGGAAAATCGCGGTAGATCACATGCTGTCCGAATTAGACCGGATCCTTGATATCAGGGCCATAGCTGTAGGTCACATACCATTCGATAACATCTTTGTTTGGCAGGATTTGCTTGAAGGCGGATTTTACGGGCAGTCGTGAATCTAGCGATATCCACATCCGGATGTGGTCGGTTTGCTGATAGGATAGTCGATCGTAAGCCCAAACTTCAGTCTCAACGCCATCTATCGTTTCGTTGCCAAGATGTTTACAGTTCTCGATATTATTCGTGGGTGCATATTGGCGAGGTTTGATGTGCCATGGTTCAGAGCCGCTATGCCACCATTGCTTGGTGTCTACAAATAAGTCGGTGAAATATATCGCTCCGAGATGATCGGCTCCCACTACCCGAATTTTCGGTGTGGCATTGTATTGGCTTACCATCGCTTTCACGGGTGCGCAGAGGTCATCCGCCGCAAGGGAAAAAGTCGTTAAGCCAATATAGATGACCGCCGCAAGTGCCGTAGCTAGACCGACCTTTTTCGTCATCATGAAAACAAACCCTCTCGGGGGCTCAATCAGAAATTGCGGGAATGCAACCGCAAAGCATTTTTTGCTGAGAATGAAACCGTCGTGAAATTACGCCCTCTTGACGGGAAACAGTCTCTGCAAATTGAGCTTTGCAGAAAGATCTCCGTGCTCAGCCGCCTTTCGGTACCAGGCAACGGCCTCGTCCATGTCTTGTGGTATACCAAGTCCAACTTCCAACATGTAACCTATACTGTTTTCGGAGGCAGCGTCGCCTTGCGCGGCAGCCTTGCGGAACCAGAAGATGGCCTGTGCATAATCTTGAGCCGTGCCGCGACCATACTCATACATTGCGCCAAGGTTATTCTGAGCTCTAGCATACCCCTGCTGTGCCGCCTTCCGAAACAAAATGACAGCCTGTGCGTCGTCCTGGTTCACGGCTCGCCCCCACAGATACATGCAACCCAGATTGAGCTCAGCATCCGAAATACCTACCGCGGCAGATCTGGAAAACCACATCGCCGCCGTAGCATCATTTTGCGAAACGCCATGGCCTAGTAGATATAGCAAGCCGAGATTGTCCTGTGCTCTGAATTCCCCTTGCTCTGCCGCTTTCTGGTACCAAGCGGCAGCCGCCTCATAGCTTTGGGTCACGCCATAGCCGTGCTCATAGAGAAGACCGAGACCAAATTGGGCCTGCGCATTGTTTTGGGAAGCCAGAATCTGCCAATCGTCCAGGGCCTTCTTGTAGTCCCCATGCAAATAGGCATCTTTCCCATCGTCAACAAAACTCCCTGTCGCTAAGCAAAGCACGGCTATCAAAGCCACGGCAATCGTTGACCAGCGCATACCCTCTTCCTCGAATTTTCCCGAAGGTCTCGCGTTGATAATATACCGTCTTTCGCGGCCTACAATATTCCTGAAGTGAGCATGAAAGCGCTGTGTGCACCGTTGCACGACCAAGTTCGGCCAGCAAAGCTTCTCAGTGATGTATAGGGCCGAGTTCCAAGAAGGCATCGCCGGGGTCATCGCCGGTAGATTTCAGGATTGCCAATCCCAGCTCAGTTTGAACCGCGCAGTCAGCCTTGGGCAGCCTTCCAACAGCGGACATCGTCAATATGCATTTTCCTTTGCCTCTCAGCGGGTGCTGTACGTAGACGCCGCTGATCGCAAGTATGTTTGAATCAACTTTCTTCCCACTCAAGCTGAAATCACCAAGGTCTGTTTTTCAAGAGGCGTCTGATGGATCGACGGAATATCGCAATCAAACGCATTGAAGCGAGGTACGAAACCGATGGCTTATCCGAGATCAATGATGCCCCGGCCTGCATCAATCAGGCTTTGACGTTGGGCAGCAGTGATGCGCTCACTGCCCATTGCAAGGCCAAGGAAATGTCTTGGTCGGCTCGCGGCAACAAATGTTCTTGAGCACACGCTGTCGTTTCATATTTCAAATATCTGGTAGCGATGTGTGAAGCACTTGTAGAAGCTATTTATTTGCGGTGCAATTAATATCACCGCGAAGGCGACGGTCGAACCCGCCACTTTGCTTAGCGTGCGGCAGAGCTGAGCCACCGCGCTATTAAAGTCGTTTCGGAGGGCTTCGAAATCAGCATCGAAGGGCTCGCAAATCTCTGCTGTGAGATCGCCCTCTGCCAGCTTCTTCAAATTTCCCGCCAGCCCGCTAGTCGCCTGCGCCATAGCCTCCGCCCGAACGCGATCTGCTTCTTCTCGTAGCCGACGTTCATGCTCAGAGTGGGCCCGGTTCGCCTCGATTTCCTCGTCGGCCTTTATCTTGGCCAACGCGGTTTGCCTGAATATTTCTACCGCTCCTGCCATTGCTCCGATCTCGTCGGTTCGGCTCGAGTAGGGAACGGGCGATTGCGTATCACTCGCGGCCAGCTTCGTCATCGCGCTGGTGATCGCCTTGATAGGGCGAGAGATTTGTATCGCCACATAGGCGACGGCTGCGGCAACGATTGCCAGTATGAGAGCAATCAGGCCCCAGGTACTCCAGAGGATGGTCGCATAAGTCTCCTTGCTGCTCTCATATGAGGCATCGGAACCATTGACGTTGACGTCCAACAGCTCGCTCGCATCCTTTTCGGCGTCCTCGACAATGGCTTCCATAGCATTGTAGAAAATAGCCTTGGCGGCTTCGTTGTCGTTCTTGCGCGATTTTACCAGCATCGGCTCGGCGGCGGTCTCATACTCAGTCGCTCGGTTTCCAATCTGGTCCAGCAAATCCTTTTCACGCGGCGACGATATCAGCGGCCTGTAGGCTTCGATCGCTTCTCCCAGTTCCTGCTTTTTCATGAGCACCTGTTTTTCCGCGGCCGCGATTGCCTCGTCGCTGATGGACATGATGTGATTGGCGTAGGCGAACTTCAGCTCCTGGAGCTTAAACTGCATATTGCGGGCCACCGATACACTAGGAAGCCAATTCCTGGCGATCGCCGTCGTATCGCTGTTTACCTCATGCACGCTGCGCAGCGAGAACAAGGCGAAAGCGAGGAAAATGAACGCAAACGTCAGATTTATGACGATAAGAGAGGTTCGCACGGTGGGCCTGCGCATTGATTCTCACTCCTCCACTAGGCGAGATCGCGAACTTCGTAAGCATTTTATCGACTTTAGCATCGGCGATTTAACCAAACGTCAACCCGCATTTGGTGTAAGAGCAGGTTTGGTAACACCCTCAGAATGAGTTGCTTCTCCGGCGGGAAGCCGTTCGCTACCGAATCGCCCATCACGGTACGCCGGGAACCCACTGCAGCCGGTGTGATGTGCGATCGCGTTTCGCTTGACCGCAGCTGACATTTGTTTCGGTTCGGCGAACCGGCTGCCGCAAGCCGCCTAGCCACCTGCAACCAATCCCATAGGCGCACGAATTCATCGCATGTCTTTCCGAGTTCGCTCGTCACCGACGCGGAATTCGTGCGGCTGTTGCCGTTGTTTGCCGCGGCGGCCGCGCGCGAGCAAAGAACGATCGCCGAGCAGCGGGAGCCGGAGGTCAGTCTTCGGCAGATGACCGAGGGACACAACTTCATTCAGGATTATAGCCATATCGGCCTGATCCTTCGCCAGCATCCGCTGGCCTTCCTGCGCAAGGATCTTGCCGCCCGCAATATCGTCACCTGTGAGGAGGCGATTAATAGCCGCATTCAGCGGGAAGGGGAGGTGGTGCATCTCGTCGCGTAGCAGCTGTTCGATCTCACAAGCGATCTGTCCCGGACTTGCCGACCGCGATGAGGCCTTCAGGCTGCCGACGGGGCGGGGCGATGAGTTCGCGCATGGGACGCCTGGTAGCCCGGACTCCAGGGAGAGGGCTGTTATGAAGGCGCGGGAGATTTATGAGCCGGATCGGCTTATTGAAAGGTTGAAGGTGAGGAGTAGGGATTTTCAGTGAGCGAAGCCGGTATTGGCCTGGACTCCACAGATGCAAGGTCTTGCCTCCTGGAACCTCGATACTCACGTCTGGTTTGGTGTATCGAAGCGAGATTGGAGGACACGATGAAAAGAATAGTCGTTATGGGGATTTTGGCTGCCATGCTTGCGGCCTGCCAAACCAGCACAGAAGGGCTTGAGCCCATTCCCGGAAGCATTACCTACGGCGGGCAGCCGCGACAAAGGTTACAAAAGTCACCCGTCGGCAGCATCCTTCCTCACACATTCACTGATCAGTGGGGCGAGCGGGTGCGGGAGACATACATCGTGCAGCCCGATCGCAGTCTGAAGCTCGTTGATCGGGTCTATATCGATAATCCCTTCGACTGAAATCTGTAGTGCCGCATCGTCTGGGCGTTTGATGAAAATGCCGACGCGCCAACCCGGCGCAGGTTGACCAACAGTCAGGCGACTTTCGCAGCCAGCATCTCGTTGATGCAGTCCTCATTGCGCGCTTCCAGCTGTTGTATCGGAAAGGCTCTGATGAATATGCGGATCGTCTCGTCGAGATCAGCGCCCGATTGCGACCAGCCAGGACCGCAACTGACCTGCTCGCCAGCGACATCCTCGACCTCGAACAGACCGCAGGTTTCACCGGCCTCGTCATCGACGGCAAGCTGAAGTGTCCCGAAACTTCTGCGTTCGTCATTCCAGCGAACCGAAATCTCGAGAAACCGGATGCCGGCTCGGTTGCCGATCTCCGTCAGCAGCAACCCATGAACCTCATCGGTCGAAAGCGGCTTCGGCTCATCCCAGCAAAGCTCCTCGTCCAAGGTCGGGTAGTCCATGACGTTTTCCAACAGGTCGCGCATCCTGCCGAGATAGCGCAGCATGTCAGGTGACTTGCCACGGAAGCCGGGTCGGTCATCTCTGAAGGCATCGAAGGCATGCCGGCCCAAATAGCCGACGAAATCATAAAGCGCCTGCGCTTCGTTCTGGCTTATGGTGAGAACACCGTCTCTCGGCCGTGGATCTCTCGAATATTCAAACATTGCTTCCTCCTTCGCTTTCGAAACTTGGAACCCAGCCGCGCGTAAAGCCGACGCTCATTCCAGCTTCGCAGAGAGCCAGTTGTTTGCGGACGAACTGCAGTTCGGCGAGCAGGGCGCTGACTGTGGCGCGGGGGTCGCCTTCGAACAGGTTAAGCACGGAAGCGACCTGATCGAAGTGCGGTTCATCTGCTTGAGCGGCTGCGGCTGTCATGAGGCAATAGGTCTCCCGCACCCCTAGAATCATGGGGGGTTCAAACTGCTGATGTGTCGATATAGAAATTGCGGGGGCGGCGATTGCTGCGGCAATTTGTTCCCATTATGTTCTCATTTGTGATTGAGTCAAGTGGGTTGCTTTTGGGCTTAGCAGGCTTGGTCGGAAACGGATGCGCTTGATTAGGGATCAAGTGCGTTTCGCTCGATCAATTTTCATTGGAAGTATTTGCAAGCTCAATGACTTAACTGGACGCAGCGATGTTGTGAAAGCGAGCGAAAAGTTACGAAGATATACAGAAGCGAATTGGGATATCCCTGCAGTCCGCTGGCATATCTCAACGCGGGTCGACCCGGTGAGAGGTAGAACCGACCCTATGGGTGAGCGCGGACCAATACCATCGCAGGTCCGGCCAAAAACGTCAGCCCGATCAAGAGCGAAACGCCGATCTTCAGAATTCTAATGCGCCGTGTTTTGGCGCCGTCCCAGTCATAGATCACAGAGAACTCCGCGGGCCAAACAAAACTGTCTCGGCTTGATGGCACTGACGCGAAGTGCGCCGCCAAGCGAAATCTATATGTCGATCTTGTAACTTCAAGATCAGCTAAAATACAATTTGGTCAATGGGCGAGACGAGTATGGATTAATGCACCGTCCCCACCGCCGGGAGTGTTTGGCAACGCGTTTGCAGGGTGCGGATCAAGCTGACAGCATTACCGATGATCGTCATATTGCTCGAGCTGCAACATATCGCCAGCTCTTCGCGCATGACCTTCAGCATCCATCCGATATCGAGAAGCGATCTCACGGTCTGAGCATCGCCATGGCTGGCGACGTCGAAGGCGAGATTTGAGATGGTCGCAGCGAGGAAATCAACCCGGTCAAGCCGTGCGCGATGATCGAGCTGGGCATAAGGAATTGTCGAGGCTTCCTCGTCTTTCAACATATTAGTATCCTCCCAGAGCGATACATGACCGAGGACTTTGTAAGGTCAAGAGCAACCTGTGTGCTATCTATTCGTCGTCGCCAGCACCTTAAGCTTTGCCGACTGCGGTCGACGACGAGTTTGTCTCTTGAAGCCGCAGATCGCTCTTCCAATATCATCCGCAGGAGAGGATCAGTGTGGCATCGAAAGGAGGAAAAAATGCCGCTCAACGATGTTCCATGGACCCGGCCGGTGACGGTCCGGCTCCAATGCGGATTGGAGCGCACTTTCACGGGCATCTATGATGCGCTCGACTTTCTCGAAAACGAATGGCCGTTACGCCATGGTGAGCGTCACGATCGGGCAGTAAAGACCTGTCGCCGTGCGCTAAACGGGATCGTACCCGCCATCATTGCGCGCGAGGCGTTCGTGGCCGCTTGTCTTGAGGCTGGGATGCCGGCCGTCATGGTGCCGTCGAAGACAGTCCCTCAAGCAGTGCCGATGCGAGCGGCGCGGATAGCGTCTATGTAAAGGCGTGGCCTTTGGAACTCGCCTCTGAAGGAGAGGCTTCCTGCGTCAAGGGCTCCATGCTTGCATGGAGCCGCTATCATCGGGCGAAACGCACAGGCTTCCAATCTATCGATTGGAAAGGCGCTCTTTTCGCTTACCAGGTCTGGCGATCATACCATTCGTCGACATCCGACCGCACACGGTCCTTCTGAATACCGTAGCGTTCCTGGATCTTTCCTTCGAGCTGATCCCGCTTGCCCGCGATCTGATCAAGATCGTCGTCTGTGAGCTTACCCCACTGCTCCTTGATCTTGCCCTTAACCTGCTTCCAGTTACCTTCGACGCGATTCCAGTCCATGGTGTTGTCTCCTCGTTGTTGTCAAAGGACAACGCGCCTCATTTGTATTGGTTCGAGCGAACGCAGTAGGCTGGAGGCCGGTAGGCGGCTTGTGACGTGCGGCATCGTGCGCCGGTGTGTGGCGATTTTATCCTCCCAACTGGCACAATTCGTCCAGTGCCGTTGAGTTCCTGCTGCGCAAGATGCCATTGAAGCGCATGGCCAAGCCACGCATTGTGGCGAATACCGTCGAGCCTTGCTTAAAAGCATCGACCTTTCTGGCCTGGCGATCTGTCAGCAGTGCGCGCGGCTTTATGCACAAAGCTGCAGCCACCACAGACGAGATCATATGTCTAGTCTCAGGATCGCGGACGGGTTCTGAGACATCCATATCCGGAGGCGGCTCGTCGGGTTGAATGTTTTCGGCCTCGAGCCACACCTTCAACAGCCGCTCCAGATCGGAGCGGCTAGATCATTATCTAGCGTTGTTTTGGTTCAAGAGACTACCGAATGCCGTCTGCAAAAGTCGACGATGAATGCAACTGGGGCGACGTAAGATGCGGTCTTGCGCACCACAAGCCCAATCGGAAACGACCAGATTGCCGATAGAAGCGGGAGAGGATGCAGGTCCCGCCGCCTCGCCTCGGAGGTTAAGGTTGACGCGAGGAACGCGACACCGTCCGTACGTGCCGCCAGTTCCATCATGGTGTCGAGCGCGGTGCATCTAAGAGCCGTCGACGGCAGAAAACCGCCGGACTGGACAAGGTATCGTTCGAGAGCGCGGACGCCTTCGACGTCGTGCGAGAAGAGATACCATCTCAAGGAGCTTAGGTCCTGCGACGAGAAATTGGTTTGCCAGATCGGATTGTCGCGTCGAGCGAAAACTGCCATCTCTCCGGTGAACATTGCTTCGATGATGAAGTCTTCGAGCGGTTCCACTCCTGCCGTCGACGCAATCATGAGATCTATCGATCCGTCAGTGAGAAGGGGGTAGAGCTCATCGGCTACTCCGGTTTCGAATTCTATGTTGATGTTTGGGAATTTCTCCTGGATGGCAGCGATTAGATGCGGCAGCAACGTAAGGGCAACTGCATGTCCGATCCCCAGGCGAATAGTGCCACGACGCCCTTCACCCAGAGCCGCGATGTCGGCCTCCAAATAGCGGACCTGACTCTGCATGCTGCTCGCGTGGCGCTCCAGCAGGCGGCCCGCCTGCGTTAGCGACAGCCCTCGGGTGCTATGCTCGAAGAGAGACATCCCAACGAGCGCCTCCAGTTTACGAATGCTCTTGGTGATCGCTGGCTGCGTCACCCCGCACCTGTCGGCAGCCTCGGTCAGGTTCCGAGCCTCGCATACAGCGAGGAACTGATGCGTCGCGCGGGATAGAAGCGTGATCATTTCTTTATTCCCAAAAGTTTGGATGCGCGGATTTTTTAGACTTTGAATTCATTTCTCTCAAGCTGCATGGTTGGCGCAGGTCGGGGGAGGACAGATGGCAGACCCACGCCCCGTCGTTCACAGACGGACGCGAGCCAGAGCTGGTATCTCGACCGGCAGGGCCGGGACATGCGCGAGGCGGTCAGCCACGTCGCATGTCCCCGGACGAAACGCCTAGGGGAGGACAGGCAAGATGACTGATGGAACACGATCGATTTCCGGACTCGACAGCCCGCAGGCGCTGACGCCGGCGCGCCGGCGCGCACTGACGCTCATTGCGTTCGGCGAATTCGTCGACGGCTACGATCTTATCGCGATCGGCGGGGCGCTGCTGATGCTCAAACCGCTCTTTTCACTCACGCCGGCTGAAACTGGGCTACTTGGCGCGATCGCGTTTTTCGGGGCGGCAGTAGGTCTCTTTGCCGTTGGCGAGATTGCAGACCGTTTCGGACGACGTAATGTCTTCATTTATACCTTCTGGCTCTTCGTCGTCCTTTCGCTGCTGTCGGCCGTTGTCACTAGCTACACGCAGCTCCTGATCGTCCGCGCTCTGATGGGCCTCGCGATCGGCGCCGACATCGCGGCGAGCATAACCTTTCTCGCCGAAATTTCCCCCAAACACAGCCGCGGCGGGTGGACGGGAGCGATCCCGCAGGTCGCCTGGTCGCTCGGCGCCCTCACATCCTTGACCGTCGCCCTTGTTCTCTTTGAGTGGGTCGGAGCTTCTTCCTGGCGTTGGATCCTGGGCCTCGGCGCTCTGCCGGCGCTTGTTATTATCCTGGGTCGAAAGGGCATTCCGGAATCTCCGCGCTGGCTGATGTCGAAGGGTCGCGTGCGGGAGGCCGAGGATGCGCTGCAAGCGCTCGGACTTCCGCGGTTGGCAGCCGAGTTCGGACGGAGCGCCGTAAAGGCGCCCGAGGGACGGTACGCCGATCTCTTCAAGGCGCCGTTCACGCGGCAGGCGCTGTTGGCGATCATCATCATCACCTTCACGCCGTTGATGTCCCCGGCAAGCGTCGTTGCTCCCTACGTCCTGAAATATGTCGGCCTGCTCGGCGACACCGCGGCGCTGAAAGGCGGCATGCTGATCTGGGT
>NZ_JAUQTZ010000166.1:0-12577 GCF_059803845.1 Rhizobium sp. UFLA01-1127
CACGCTGATCTATCAGGAATTGGAGAAACGACTTGATGCACCGGTCCGCCTTGCAGTTTGATGATTTGTCCGATCGCGCGGCTGAAATCGCCGACCTAAGCCTGATAGTGCGTGCCCGTTTCATCGAGGCTGCCGATACGATGGTTCATCTCGATGTGCGCGGTGTCCGCCCCGACAGGATGCGGACGCTTTGGCCGGAGGTGTTGCCGGAGCCGATGGATCATACCGATATTCGCGTTCGTTATCGCCCGAGTGCTGCAGCCATCAGCCGGGCGGAGGAAGTCCTGCAGGAATGGTCGCGTGTTTACGTCACGGACGAGGAACGGCGCATTCTGCTTTCTCGCTGGTCCGTTTGTCTTGCCGCGCCCCATGTTGCCGGGTCCTTCCGGGATTTCTGCGCGAGAACCGGCCGCGTACGCCGCACGGCCGAGCGGCGCATTCAAAGCGAGTTCCAGAAGCTTTCGGGCGCGCTTCTCGCTGTCTCCCCGATGTTGCAGGAACCGGACTGGTCGCGCATATCGCCGATGATGCCGAATTCGCCTGGTGGTCTCGACCGGGTAAGGCCTCCGATGCCCAGGCATGAAACCCATTGGCTGCCGGATGACGCGCGACCCGTTTTCGATGCGGCCAGTCCGGAACTTGCCGAATTGGCCAGGCGACTAGAGCGCGGAAACCGCCGGCGCGCCAAGATGAAAGCTTAGTTTCAGCGACAATTGCGGTCCGAACCCGCATTGCGGCCGAAACCACCAATGTCTCCAATCGGTGACTTTCTTTACTTGAACGCAAAGACACCGGCGGGGCGCGTTCTTGCTGCATCTTCACCGAAATCCGGGACCGCGTATTCTGCCAGAAGCCGAAGTCGTGGCTTCGGCAGATGGGCTCGCCATGGATCGCCGATCAAAACCGCAATTCCTTGCGCAAGGCAGCAATCCAGAAATGCGATGACGCTCTTTGCAAGCGCCGCTTCATAGAAAAGATCGCCGACACATATAAGGTCGACTTTTGGCGGCTTCCCTTTCGTCAAATCGCCGAGCATCGTGTCGATCGTCACTCCATTGAGCGCCGTGTTGAGCTCGATGGCCAAGATCGCATAGGGATCGACGTCGGCGGCATGAACTTTCGCCGCACCTGCCTTCGCGGCTGCAATCCCGACAATTCCCGAACCGGCGCCGAGATCGAGCACACGAAGACCGGCCACTCGTTCCGTCCTATCCAGAAGATAGCGGGCCAAAACCAGGCCTCCTCCCCAATAATGAGCCCAATAGGGTGAGCCGAACTGCGGATCCCGCCCCGCGAGGCGCCGTAACCCGCTTTGCGGACCTGCTTTATGCAGGCGAATGTCCGGAATGCCGGGAACAGTTTGGACCGGAAGATTGGCGGCGATAAACCGTCGAATCCGATCCGGGCTGGTGGCATCATCCGAACCGCGCTCCAATGTTTCTCCGTGTTTTGCCGAGATTCCCATCTGGCGGTCCTTGCATATCTTGAACTTTGATCTGGCCTTACTCCAGCGGGAGCATGGCACGGATGGGCTTGAGGTCTTTCCTTGATTGATTTCGATCGCCGATCTCAGGTATTTTCGCGAATTGCAGGCCATATCGCTGAATCCGTCGGACTGTAAAATCCGGTATTTGAGCGCGATTTCAATCTGTTATTCGCAGCGTCCGTCAAGGCCCACATTTCTTGCGTGTCGGTCGTCCTTAGTGGGTGTCGCCAACTGCACCGAATTAGAGTATTCATTTTGGCATGATGAGAACAGTTGCAGCGACGCGCTGTTGACCGCAGGCGATGTTCTGAGCCGCTTGCTTCCTTCAAAATCCCATCGGAAATTATGAAGCATGTCCAATGCCGAGAAGCCGGTCGCGCCGCGCGCGCGCCGTCGCAAGGCCGTTTCCGCCGACGATACCCCGCTCGACTATATGTTGAAAGTGATGCGCGACGACGAGGCCGATCAAAAGCGACGCGATGAAATGGCGAAGATTGCGGCCTCCTATGTTCATCAGAAACCTAGCGAACGCTCTGGCGCCGGGGCCAAGGGAGGCCGCGGCGTCACCATCGACCTAACCAATGCCACGGATGAGCAGCTTGCGATACTCGAATCTCTCTTCGGTCCGCTTGCCGGATCCGGCGACGATGATGGCAGCGATCGAGGAGGAGAGGGCAAAGCGGATAGCTGAGCGTGAGCGGGCAGAGGTCGCCACCCGGATTGCCACCGATGCCGAGCGAATTCGCGCCAACTGCCAGTCGCTGACCAGGTTCGTCCGGGAGGCCTGGCATGTCGTCGAGCCCTCGGTCGACTATGTCCATGGCTGGCACATCGACGCCATCTGCCTGCATCTCGAGGCGGTGACCTCGGGTGAGATTACCCGGCTGCTGATCAATGTGCCGCCAGGCACGATGAAATCGCTTCTGTGCGGCGTCTTCTGGCCCGCGTGGGAATGGGGGCCGAAGGGCAAGCCGCAGATGCGCTATCTCGGCGCCTCCTATTCGGAACATTATGCAAAGCGCGACAATAGGCGCATGCGCGACCTCGTCGCGTCTGAATGGTATCAGACGCTCTGGGGCGACCGCGTCAAGCTGACGCGAACCGGCGAGATGGCTTTCGCCAATAGCTGCACGGGCTCGCGGCTGGGGGTGCCGTTCTCGAGGTTGACGGGCGGACGCGGCGATCGCGTCATCATCGACGATCCTCATTCTGTCGATGGGGCGGAATCGGAAGCGGAGCGGCTGTCGACGGTTCGCACCTTTCGCGAATCCGTGCCGACGCGGCTCAACGATCCCCAGCGGTCGGCGATCGTCGTCGTGATGCAGCGGTTGCACGAGGCGGATGTCTCCGGCACGATTCTGGCGCTTGGGCTCGGCTACGAGCACCTGATGCTGCCGATGGAATTCGAACCGGAACGCCGTTGCAGGACCTCGATCGGATTTGCCGATCCGAGGACGGAGGAGGGCGAGCTGCTTTTTCCGCAGCGTTTTCCTCGGGCGGTCGTCGAGCGGGACAAGATCCCGCTTGGCTCCTATGCGGTGGCCGGCCAGTTTCAGCAGCGGCCTGCGCCTCGCTCTGGCGGTCTATTTCAGCGCGGCGATTTCGAGATCGTCGAGGTGCTGCCTTCAGGTGCAAGGCGTTGTCGCGCCTGGGATTTCGCCGCTTCGAAAGCGCGCCCCGGCCGCAAGCCGGACTGGACCGTCGGTCTGCGCATGGTTTTGATCGATGGTGTTTTCTATGTCGAAACCATCGCGCGGGGGCGCTGGTCGCCCGCCGAGGTGGAGCGCAATCTCAAGAACACTGCATCGCAGGACGGGCCGACGGTGACGATCCGCATGCCGCAGGATCCGGGTGCGGCCGGCAAAGCTGACGCGGAAACCAAGATCAAGCTGCTGGCTGGCTTTCCCGTGAAAGCCATATCTCCAACCGGCGACAAGGCTACGCGCGCCAAACCGGCGTCGGCACAGGCTGAAGCGGGGAACGTCAAGCTTTTGAGCGGGGACTGGAACGAAGCATTTCTCGATGAGATCTGTGCCTTTCCAAACGGGCAATTCGACGATCAGGTCGATGCCTTCGCCGATGCTTTGAACGAACTTGCGCTGAGTTCGTCCTTCAGCTTCAGCAACTTCTAGGCTCGACTGGTACGAGCCCCTTCATCACAAGACATCAAAGGACAATCCATGGGGCAGGTATTCTCGATGGTTCGCGACGGATTGATGAGCCTTGCATCCCGCATGGGCACCGACCGCGACAAGGCGGCATCGGTTTTCTACACGCAGCCGATCCTGACGGACGAGCAGATCATCGCCGCTTATCGCGGCTCTTGGCTGCCGCGCAAGATCGTCGATATTCCGGCGCTGGATAGCTGCCGGAAATAGCGAACCTGGCAGGCGGCAGGCGATCAGATCGGGCTGATCGATGCCGAAGAGCGCCGGCTCAATCTACGCGGAAAAGTGCTGGAAGCATCGACGAAGGCGCGTCTTTTCGGTGGTGCGGCCCTGTTCATCGGTTCCGAGGATGCCGATCCGGCATTGCCGCTCGAGGCGGAGCGGATCGGGAAGGGTGGTATCAAGCACCTTACCGTGCTGACCCGCCGGCAACTGGCTGCTGGCGACATCGACAGTGATCCGGCCTCGGAATGGTACGGCAAGCCCAAATTCTACACGCTGACGGGCGCCAACGGCATGCAGGTGATCCTTCATCCATCCCGCCTCGTCATCTTCAAAGGGGCCATGATGCCGAATGAAGAATTTGGCGGGATGAGCAATCAGGTCTGGGGCGAAAGCGTGCTGGCCGCGACCTTCGATGCGATCAAGAATGCGGACAGCACGGCGGCCAACATCGCCAGTTTGGTCTTCGAGGCCAAGATCGACATTATCAAGGTTCCGCAATTCTCCGCCAATATCGGCAATCAGGCCTATGAAGATGCCGTGCTGCGCCGCTATGCGCTCGCCAACACGATCAAGGGCGTCAACGGGACGCTGATCCTCGATTCTGAAGAGGAATACGACAGCAAGAGTGCGCCGCTTTCCGGCCTCACGGATATTCTGATGGCCTTCCTGCAGATCGTTGCCGGCGCGGCCGACATTCCGGTCACGCGATTGCTTGGTCAATCGCCCGCTGGCATGAATGCGACTGGCACCGCCGACATGAAGAAAATTGGTTTGACCTGTTGCCCGGACCCAAAGAGGTCAATCGAATTCTCGATTCGTTGGGCGGCAAAGTTGGTCTGAATGGAGACTTCGGTAACTGGGAGCGTGCCGCGAAATACCACGATCTCGCAAGCATCATGGGGCGCGCGGAACTTTGTCATGCAAAAGGGCGCTATTCGGCAGCAGGCCTTGATGTGGAGGACTATGTTCGCTGCGTCAAGCTCTCCGATATCGCCGGCTATAAAGGTCCTTTCACGCTGATCTATGACTCGACATATCATCAGGATGAATGGTCCGGCCTTCTCGATGAACGAGACTGTATTGTGGATGCCTTGAAAGACGCTGCGGCGGCCTAAAATCGGTCACGCTACATTTGGAGCCTTTCTGGCGTGCCGTGCAGGGCGCATGTCCTCATGTTCCATATGGAGAGGATTGTATGCACCGGCCGTCAATGAAATTCGTGATCATGCAGCGCCCCCAGTAGCCTATCCTGTGTTTGATAACCGGCATCATAGAGATCAATGGCTATATTAGCCGCCGACAGACCTTCCTGACTTTTCAGCTTGATGCTGCGTTCGGCGCACCATGTAAAAAGCGCTCCTGCGAGAACATCGATATCGTCGGGATAAAGCGACGCGTTGACCATCATAGACATTCGCTACACCATTCATTGTTGAAGCTTGATACCGGGTGGAATTAAGCGAACACTGCTTTGGTTTTGGAAATTTGCAACCGCGTTCGTCGCGCGGCGTTAACGTTGCCTGATATGGGACAGGGAACGTGTCTCTCAATGTAACACATGGCCTTTTCGATACATCACTGCGGGCTTTGATGAGTTCCTGGCTGGGCCGAAGGGTGTGCAAGCCTATCCTTCGTGTCGTGAGGTGCAATAAACAAGAGGGCGCCAAGCGTAATTGCCAGCGCCACCAAAAGAGATAGGACGAGCTTTGGCCTAGAAGGCATCATTGACGAATTGTATGTGACGCCTTGACTGCGGCTTCGATCAACTCTTCGGCGTATGAAAGTGCCGATGCCGTGTCTTCTCCGTCAAGCTTTAGTTGTTTGCACTTGTGGTGCATGGCTCTGCGAATTTGAGCCAGCAAGGCTGCGTCGGTATCGACCTCTCCTTCGTCAAAAACGTGCGTCAGCGCAGACTGAGCCACGATTTCAAGGACTGCAACTCGTCCCTCGATCTCGCCCAGGGATGGTATTGCATTCCTTTTTACATGCTGTTGGCAATCGCGATGGGTAGTAAGCATTTCGGTTACCTCCTTCACGAAAAAGGATAACTAGTGAAAAGGGAAAAAGTTCGGCCGATCTGCTAAAAAATCCGCTTCCAGAGCTGGCTCTTCGTCTTGCTTATCTATGATCAACGTATTCCTGGTCGCTCTCACTTCATCGGGCAAAGGCTCGGATCCGATAATACATCGGCACAGCGGGGAGAACGGCGGAAATCGTCATAGTATAGGGTCCATATTGTAGTATCTGCAGCGCGATAAGGACCAAACTTGAAATATTGATGCCTTCCGAGTCCGTGGTCGGCATGTCCTATATGGCCGGTAACCGTAACAATCCATTTGTTATTAGCGAATATTTCAATGTGGCCCGAGCCGTCTGGACCGGGTTTGCTATATATGGCGAAATCTATCCACCCAGATGCTGCTCTCGGCAGCTTGTTACCCCGGTTGATTATTTTGATTGCATCGGTGCAGCCTGTGAATTCCTGACCGTCGCTCTCGCTCCAGTTGTCATCCGTAGCGACCAGCGCACGCATTTGATTGGTGTCCGAGCGGAACCAGACCGGTGTCTCGTCGTCGCTGCAGGCTTTCTTATCGTTCCCCGGCTCATGTTTCTTGACGGGAGCAACGTAGTTGGTTTCAACGGTTGCAAAGAGTTTGCCGTTGTTGAGCCGTAGCGCCAGGAAGGGGCTGAAGTCACCTTCCGCTTTCGGACCGATTTCCCGTTTCCACTGCGCGATCAGATAACGATGATCGCCGGAAGGAATGGGATCGACGAACTTCACCGCGAAGCCGTACCAAACTCCTTGATCGTAAGGTACTCGATATTTAGTGCGCTCCCATATCTCCGCTCTCTCGCTGCAGTTTTCTTGGCCCGGTTGGCAGAGTGGTTTAACACTGAGTTTAAGTGCACCGGTGCCGCTGCGCTTAACTTCTGATTGAAACTCGATCGTTCCTGCCTTCTGCTCGGAATTATCGCGATAGTAGAGATGGCCTGAGGGAGCGAAGTCCCTGCCGTCGAATCCGTCGCGCAGCACCAATTGAGCCGGATTGTCCGCTAAAGCCGGCGCTGCACATGTACAGGCAAGAATGGCGGGCAGGGTGAATTTGGCATTCATGTTGAAACATTCCTGTGGGGACATTCATGTAGCCTTAGCAATGACCTGTTCGCGCTCCGCAGGCAAGCGAGCGCTGTATCGGTTCAAGATTGGTGGATGGTTTTCAGATCACTTCCGATCAAATCTGAGAGAGATGCAACCTCTTAATGTGAGGATTGGCAGTGCAACTTTAACCGTATGTTAGACGCTTTGCGGTCCATATCTGCACGGAGTTGGGCATTGATTGCGGCTATTGGCGCCCCGGACATGAATGTTCGCGCTGCAATCTCATCTGGGTTTGGACGTCGGTCATGAGATAAGCCGGCTGAAGGTTGCTATTGGGGACTGCCTTTGGCAAATAGGGAAGTGGAGTTGGCCACTAATGCGGCCGAGCCGCGACGAAAGATCGTGATTCTGACGTCACATGCGTTTCTGCGTGGCTATCGCAAGGCGTCAGTCCATTTCATCGCATCCCGCTGGGCTGAGCAGGGCCACGAAGTCCATTTTCTTACGATAGGCCATAGCTGGCTGACGCTGCTCAAGGATCGGCAGCGTTTTCGTGCCCTATTTCAAGAGCAGGCAAATCGATTTCAGACCGTCGCCGCCAACTTGAGAGCCGGCGCCTATCTTCCGCCGCTGCATGCCTTCAGCTCCAGCAATCGCTTTTTGAATGCGACAAATGCGGGATTCTTTCGGCTCTATGGCAGCTACCTTCCAAATTTTGCACGCAATGCGGTTGCCGATGCGGATTTGATCCTGATTGAAAGCGGCTCCGCACTCGCATTTTTCGATAAAGTCAAAAAGCTGAACTCGAAGGCGCGAACTTTGTATTTTTGTCGCGATCTGCTGAAAACGATCGGCACGGCGCGTGTGCTGCAGGACATTGAGGCTCGGCGGATTGGACGCTTCGATATCGTTTGCGTCCCTTCGGAAAAGCTTGGGGCTATGCTTCCACCGGGTGGGCGCGTGCGAGTTATCCCTCAATGTGTCGACGCTACGCTGTTTGACCGCGAGCAGCCATCTCCATATCTACCGGCAAGCCGCAATGCGGTTTCTATCGGCAACATGCTTTTCGACCAAACTTCGGTTGCCGCCATGGCAGCCGCTGCGCCGGATGTGAACTTCCATATCTTCGGCGCAGCATGGAGCGGCTGGGTTCTGCCGAATATCACCATCCATGGCGAAAGGGACTTCGAGGGCATCGTCCCCTATCTGCAGCATGCCGATTTCGGCATTGCGCCCTATCGCCTTACGACAGATGAGGTCTATCTGGCGGAATCGAGCTTGAAACTCGCACAATACAGCTATTGTGGTCTGCCAATCCTACTCCCTGATCTTGTGTCCTTTGCGCGTGCCAATGGCATTGCTTATCGCCTTGAAGGCGAGGCCGATTGGCGCGCGAAGATCGATGCAGCGTTGAGGATGCGACGTTCGGCGGCTTTTCGCGAGGGAATAATGACCTGGGAGCAGGTTGCGCAGCAAACTTTGGCGGCTGCCTTCGAGACGATGTGATCAACTCAGCCGGATGCGAGAAAGTCTAGCAGTCTGTTGGCGAACCGGCGCAACCCGCTCGATAATTTTCCGCCTGTCGTATCCATGAAAATTCTAGCGTCTTCCGGCGTAATCAAATGCAAAAAGCGGATTGCCAGCGCATAAGCGATCGCTCCGGCGAGGATCGCGCTTGCAAGCGCCGGCAGCCCGTCGAGACCGTAAATGCAGAGACCTGCAGCGCCTGCGCAAAGAATTGCCGCGAGCATGGCTTTTGCCAAAGCGACGACAGGGACGGCAACTTTCACATATTTCCAAGCCATCCGACAGAGAAGCATAAACGTCAATGTCACGATGGCCGCTCGAGCGAGAGCCGCACCCTCCAGGCCGAATAGAGGCACGAGAATTGTCAGTAAGAGGATCGTCGATAGACCGCTCGTAATCTGCACGCGCAGCAAAACGGCGCTGCGTCCGGATGCTCCAATCATACTCCAGGGGATCACGGACATGCCTGCGAGCCAGACAAAGGCGAGCAGAGTAGCCGCTGCCGGAATGGCGGGCTCGAAAGCATTGCCGAATATCAGTGGCAAAAGCTCGGGCATGACCGCTGCTCCACCCAGACTGATCGGCAGCATGATCAGAGCAACCATACGGATAACGCGCCCATATGCGGCATCGAGCGATTGCTGATCGTTTTTCGCATGGGCAGCGGTGAAATTAACGATCAATGCCGGAGATATCTGGAGCATGACCTGTTCGATGAGGCCAGCCAGGCCGAGACCTGTGGCAAAGTAACCGATGCTGGTTGGGGACAGAAAAACGCCGAGAAACAGGAATTCGATGCGCGAAAGGACGAGGATTTCGATGAGATCGCTGAACCACATATATCGGCCGTAGCGCAACATCTCCGGTGTCAGCGTCGTGCGTGTGTATTTTGTACCGGAATCGATGTAGTCGCGCAGTTTCAATGCTTGCGGCAGATAGCGGGCGACATAGCCGATCAAGGCGCCCGCCGGCCCCATCAACCACGCTCCGACGAAGACGAGCGGAACTTGCATCGCGCCACCCAGCACGGTGGTGCGGGCCGTCTGAGCGAAGCGGCTTCTGCTGCGCGCCACGGCTGTCGAGAATGCGTAGAATGCATAGCTCAGGAACAGGATTCCGGTAATCAGCCAAAACCAGGCATGTTCGGCATCGCTATGCGCGTAAATGATTGCCGCAAAGAGAAGAATGGCGGCACCGATCATGCTGGCAGAGACGAGGAAACTGCGCAGGGCCGTGTGAACCAACGCCATCCATGTATCGCCATCGCCCGAAAGGCTGCCAGCGTTGCGCAGCATGGTTTGCGGCAAGCCCATGTCGGCCAGTACCGCAGCGGACGTCGCAACCCACAAAGCGTAGGCGACCTTGCCGGACCCTGCCGGGCCGAGCAGTCGGGCGGCGATGATGCTGCTTACGAAGCCTGCGGCCAGCGAGACGAATGTAGCAGCCAGGCTGATCAGCGAACTCTTGAGAAGATTGGATGTGGATGCACTCATGGTCACCTATTTTGCGAACTGACGCATAACCCTGTGTTAAAGGCCGGCTGGTAGTTTTACTTGCGTTCTAGTTGAAATTCGAGGCGATCACCATGACAGATCGAGTCGTCGAGCGAGATGGATTCGTCATTCCGGGATATCTGCAGAAGGGATTGCGCGAGCGTGCACACAATCTTTTATGGCGTTTCATGTCGCCTTTGCCCGACAAGCCTTATTGCGCGTTAAAATATCGCGTCATTCGCGGCAAGTTCCCCAATCTGACATCGCCTCAAACTTTTACCGACAAGGTGCAGGCGCGGAAACTATACGACCGCAATCCTCTCCTTCCGCATTTCGTGGACAAGGCGGCTGCGAAAGTGCTGATTGCGGAAAGGGTTGGTGGCCAATATATCATCCCCACGCTTTGGGTAGGGACCGATCTGGCCTCTGTGAATTGGCCTGAGATCTCCTTGCCGGCCGTGATTAAGCCGACACATGCGGGCGGAGCAGGACGGTTTCTCTATGGGGAGGCCGATGTCGATCGGCTCCTCAGGGACAACCCCTCCGCCGAATGGCTGGCGATCAATCATGCCTCCTACAACAGGGAATGGGCTTACAGCCAATTGGAACCTCGCATTCTCATAGAGAGCATGCTTCTGGTCGATGGCCGAGTTCCTTGGGACTACCGGCTTTTTACGTTCGGCGGCAAGGTATCGCATATCGAAATCGACATACGCGAGAACGGTCGAGGCTATTCATGCAACTATACGCCCGATTGGCAGAAGCTGCCGTTCTACGACCGGGATTATCTCAGCCTTTATCCGGGTGAGGTGGCACGTCCGCCGAGACTCGACGAAATGATCCATGTCGCTGAAACGGTCGCTCATGATATCGATTTCGTTCGTGTCGATCTCTACGCGTCCGCGGAATGGGTCCGCGTGGGCGAACTGACCTTCTATCCGGGCGGTGGCTTCGAGGCGTTCGAGCCTGAAGAATATGATCTCTCCCTCGGTCAGAAGTGGCAGCTTGGTTTTGAAATACCAAAGAGATAGATGGACAAATCTTTCTCTCCGCGTTTGATAGGGATCTATTTGCAAGGAAGGTTTTCCATGACGATCGACCAGGACCTCACTCGTATTGCCCTGCAAGAGGAAACGCTACGTTTCGACGCTTTCGACCTTTCGACCGCATGGGTGCTCGGCAAGCTGCTGCGTGACCTGGCAAACGAACGCAATCTGGGCGTTGCCATCGATATCACGCTGCATTCGATGCCGGTTTTCTACGTAGCCTTACCTGGTTCTACACCCGATAATTCCAGCTGGATTCGCAGGAAGCGCAATATGGTCTTGCGCTACTTCCGCAGTAGCTATGCCAGCACCCTGCGGCTGCAGCAACAGGGGAAAACGATCGAGGATAACGGGCTTTCCAGCGCAGACTTTGCCGCATCCGGGGGCAGCTTTCCGATTTTCGTCAATGGCACGGGCTGCATCGGCGCCGTCACCGTTTCAGGCCTTCCACAACGCGAGGACCACAATCTCGTCGTTGAGGCGCTGGCGCTGACCCTCGGCCACGAGCTTCACAATCTCAGCCTCGCATAGAGCGCTGAGGCGGCGCAAGCCGAGTGGGCACCGCCTTCAGCAATCTCAAATTTTGCCGCCAGCCTCCGCGATAACCTTTGTCAGGCTGCCCGTTGCCGGGAAGAGGGGGATCAGGCACGCCTGCAAGGCGTGATATATGTCGCCTTTGCCCGGGAACAGCGTATGAGCGGGAACGAGGTCTTCCGTCAGTTCCTCATGCCAGCCGCCATTGGAGTGATCGATGAAAGCTTGGCCGATTACACTCCAGATCTTGCGATAGCTTTCCTCATGGAAATCGCTCGGCAAATGCTCGTTCAGATAATGAGCGGCACCGGCACCCTCGCAGGCCGGCCACCAGAGCTTATTGCGTTTCGCGGGCGCATCTTCCCAGTCGAGCGTATAGAAGAAACCGCTTTTCTCATTGTCCCAGCCGAGTGACATCGACTGAGAGAAGAGACCCTTGGCCGCCTCCGGCATCCAGTCATGCCGCTTTTCCCCCAACGACCAAAGCTGCAGGATGAGACGCGCCCATTCCAGCCAATGTCCAGGAGTCGTCCCCGACGGACGGAACATCTCGTTGCCGCGGTAATTCTTGTCGAGCACCCAATTGGCGTTGAAGTGTTCGGCAACGCGCCAGCCGACCGACCCGGCCGAGCGGCGAATGACGAGATCGGCGATACCCTCCGCCTTTTCGAGATATGCCTTGTCGCCGGTCGCTTCGAAAGCGGCCATCAGGGCTTCCGTCAAATGCATGTTGGAATTTTGGCCGCGATAGGTGCCGCCATCGATCAGCGACCAATCCCGATTGAACTCCTCGGCAATCGCGCCATGCTTTGCTTCCCAGAACTTCTTGTTCAGGATTTCCGTGACGTCGGCAAGCATGCCATCGGCCATTGGATGGCCGATCGTCTTTGCGGATGAGGCTGCAAGCAGCACGAAAGCGTGGCCATAGCCCTGCTTGCTGGAATCAACGGGGCCGTCATTGTTCAGCGACCAAAAGTAGCCGCCATGCTCCGTGTCGC
>NZ_JAUQTZ010000167.1:0-12437 GCF_059803845.1 Rhizobium sp. UFLA01-1127
GCGATCGGACAAATCATCAAACTGCAAGGCGGACCGGTGCATCAAGTCGTTTCTCCAATTCCTGATAGATCAGCGTGCGCAACGTCGCGCGAACGGGCCAAGGTCGGCGCGCCACCGCATCCGCGCGCAACGAAGCGAGCGCGATATTATCGAAAGCGCCCAACAGATCGCCTGGGCGCTGCAGCGCCCAATCCTGGCGCTGCGCGAGAACATCGGACACCGCACCGATCGTATCAGACCAAAGTTCGTCACGATTGCTCCCGGTCTGCCGGATGCACCGCAAAACGAAGACCAAATGGCCATCGCCATAGCGGCCACGGATTTCCTGCATCGTACCGCGTGCGTGGCTCTGCGCCGGTGCGCGGCGCCGATGGACAGGAACCAGCTTGATGCCGAGCCCATCAAGAAGAAGATCTAGCCTGCCTTTGCTCATAGCCGTTCGACTCCTTTTGTTGGTGAATTTGACGCCTCTTTCATCCCAGCACAGCTCAGGCGGTACGGCCGGCTGCGCCGGCAGCCGCGGCGAACTTGGGTTTGAAGAAGGCCTCCGCCTTTGAAATCGCCTCAACTCGCGCGCCATCGCGCAGCATCGGTGTATTGAGATAGGCAATCATCGCCTCACCGGCTGCAGCCTTCGCAGCATCCTGTGTCGCAAAGACGATCGGTTCGCCCCTGCCGTCTTTAAGGATCTCGTTTGTCGCTCGGTGCGCCTTGCGGATCCAGCCGAGATGGCCACCCGCGACGGCTTCGGTTCCGATTTGAAATTCGTTCATAGCAACCTCCCCCGGCCTACCTGCCAGGTCTATGTGTAGAGTTTCCGATTGGGTTTTAGCTTTTCGATGCGCTACGGCTTGCGGAGCTTTAGCCGTCTGATGGGCCTCTCCGGGCAGAAGCCGGATCTTCTACGATCCGAAAATGGAATTGATCGCCCTCTGGAGCGCCGGAGTCTTCATCCTCAAGGGATGGAACTGGCGACCTCCAAATGAGCCGCTTTGTCGCCACCGATACGGTGACGAAAAACAACGCCGCGCCGATGCAAGCGAGAAAACCCTGAAGCATTTCGATCATGGCAGCATCTCCTCGTCGGCGGTCTCTGCGATGGATTTGGCCTCCGCCATTTCCGCAGGCTCGACGGCTGCGTCACAATCTTCGCAATGCAGTTCGATGATCTCCGCAATCGACAGGATTCGGAGACAGCCAGGGCACCCCCAGAAGCGATCGAAATATCCAGCCTGGGGCACTGCCCTCCTAATCACGCTGCCTTTGATCATGCCTTCACCTCTTAGAACATTCCCTGCTGCATGCAGCACCAACCCGCTCACTCGCCAAGTTGCGCTTTGCACCGCAGGCATCTTGATAAACACAAATTATGTTGATAATAATGTTGTTGTCAACATGATTTATGTCAAAAATTTTGCGAGGGTCGGAAGATGCAGAAATCCATGGGCGAACGACTGAGAGCGGCGCGCGAAGCCGCAAATTATCCATCAGCAACGAAGGCAGCGGAAGCGCTGGGCGTGAGCCTGTCCACCTATCGCGCGCATGAAAACGGTCAGAACGAGTTCAGCGCCGAGGTTGCCAATCGCTACGCGAAAAAATTCGGCACGACGGCCGCCTATCTGCTGACTGGCGAAGGCTCGCGCAAAGCCGCACGCCCGGCGCCGAACATCGTCATGTCATTCGACCCCGACGAGCAGGATCAGGACGGATTTGCCGAGAGCGGCAACGAACTCAGCTATAGCCGCGAGCATTGGAAGCCGCAGATCGAAGGCGCAACGCCGGAGGTGGACGTCAAACTCGGCGCCGGCAGCGGCATCGTCGGCGAAGTCATCAATCTCCCAGTCGGCTCCGGCAATGTCGCCGGGCATAAAATCGTCGCGGAATGGCTGATCCCCACCGGCTATCTGCGGAACGAGGCAAAAGCCTCGCCGAGCCATACGATCATCATGGAAGTGATCGGCGACTCCATGCAGCCAACCTATATGCCGGGCGATCGCGTCATCGTCGATCTCTCACAGAACCAGATGACCACCGATACTGTCTACGCCATCAGCGACGGCTACACGGAACCGCAGATCAAACGCCTGCAGCGCGTTCCCTTCACGCAACCGGGCCAGGTCAAGATCATCTCCGACAATCCGGCCCTGGAAACATTCACCGTTGAGCTGGATCGGCTGACGATCATTGGCCGCATCTGCGGCCATATCGCCCGGAAATAAAAGATCTGCACAGGCACAAAACATCTTCGATACCCCATTGACACGGATAAACATAAATAATGTTGACATATATCGTGTCGAATGGCAGCCTTGCCTTGAGAAGCAGTTGACCCTGAATGGAATGAGCCCGAGCAGGCCGCAAATCCTGCACGAAGCCCGCGAAACCGGACAGGCGACGGATCCAAGGAATATCGAGGGAGTGGCCGTTGATGCCAGGAAAGCCGAATACCATTGCCGACACACCATCGGGCGCTTTGAAGGCGGCTGCTGTCGCCGTGACATCCGCACCATCAGCCGAGATTGCCGATATGGGAGAATGACGATGCACGTTCCGGCCTTCTCCTGCGAGTATTCATTCGATGAGCTCAGCATCCGCCTGTTCGATCGATGGGAAACGGGATTGCTGTTATACGGACATGCGGAATTGACATCGGCTGGAGCCGGTTACGAAGATGAATTTTACGTATCGGCGGTCCGGCTTGACGGTGGAGCGCGACTGGCACGGCCGAATTCATCGGGTAGCGCAGACAGCTTCGAGTTGGAATTATTTCGGCGGATAGCTGCCGTCATCGAAGATGAGAGGACACAGGCAGGACGTTACGCCGCCGAGCTCTTTGCCAATGAGCTGGAGCAGTCCAGGGAAGCCGATAGTGATCAAACTCACAGGATCGAACGCGAGAGAGACCTGATATTGCTTGCGTGATATGCTGAAATCCACAACGAACGAATGCCGGCGTCAAATGGAGGCCACCGATACCATGAACGCTCTCTCGCATGAGTTTGAAGTGATTCGCAGCCTCGAGGAGAAGCTGCATCTTCCGGAAATCCGCCAGTCGCCGACAGCCGTGGCAGAACTCCTCGCGGAAGGCTTCGTGGAATTTGGGAGTTCTGGAACCGTATATGCTGACAGAGACGAGCTTGTCGCACACTTGGCGGCAGAAAAGACGGAAAGGCCCTCTCCTCCCATCATTTCCCGCGACTATACCTTTCGGCCGATCTCGGCAGATGCCGTCCTCGTCACATATAGAAGCATCCGGCGGGCCAACGAGAATGGTCCGGAGTGGCACACTCTACGGAGCTCCATCTGGCAGCGCATCGACGGGCGGTGGCAAATGATCTTTCATCAAGGAACGCTCACTGCTCCACAAGGCTGAATCCACGACAACGCGGCAAGACACTTGGCGCCATGCATTCCATGCGACCGGACAAATGCGTGTGAAATTTCCGCCGGGAATGCGTAGAGAAGCAAGAGGATGGGGCATTTTAGCGATCTGAAGAAAAGCGGAAACTCTAGCGCACTCCCGACGCAACATCGCCGGCTTTACCATCCGTCAGTACCAGATTATCCGCCATCCGTATGAGATC
The DNA here is from genome assembly GCF_059803845.1 of Rhizobium sp. UFLA01-1127. Taxonomy (NCBI): domain Bacteria; kingdom Pseudomonadati; phylum Pseudomonadota; class Alphaproteobacteria; order Hyphomicrobiales; family Rhizobiaceae; genus Rhizobium; species Rhizobium sp. UFLA01-1127. The sequence goes on from NZ_JAUQTZ010000167.1 coordinate 3,585, forward strand.
CGCGACGGAATCGGCGCGCATCTTGCGCATGACCTGGCCCCGATGGACTTTCACGGTGATCTCGCTGAGGCTGATCTCGGCGGCGATCTGCTTATTCAGAAGGCCTCGCGCGACGAGCGTCATCACCTCGCGTTCGCGGGTCGTGAGTGTTGAAAAGCGCTCGTATAGATCGGCTGACGCCGCCTGCTTTCGAAGCTGAACACGATCGATCTCGAGAGCCTGCCTGATGGCATCGAGAAGATCCTGCTCTCGGAACGGTTTGAGAAGAAACTCCACCGCACCCGCCTTCATCGCCCTGACGGACATCGGCACGTCGCCGTGTCCGGTGAGAAAAATGATCGGGATCGGATAACCCATTCTTACGAGCTCGCCCTGAAAATCCAGGCCACTCGCATCCGGCATTCTGACATCGAGCACGATGCAAGCTGGCCCCTCCGACCGCGAAGACGCCAGGAAATCCCGCGGCGATGCAAAGCCACGCGTTTCATAGCCTACGGAGCGCAAGAGGCTGTCCAGCCCGTCACGCACGGATGGATCGTCGTCGATCACGTAAACGGTCAGTCGCTGCCCCTGCATGTCCTAGCCTCTTGTTTTTCCCTCGAGCGGCAAGGTGAAACCGAATACGGCTCCATGTGGAAAATTCGGTGCCGCATAAAGGGTACCACCATGCGCCTCGATGATCGACCGGCTAATGGCAAGCCCCATACCCATGCCATTTGGCTTCGTCGTATAAAAAGCTTCGAATATCCTCTCGAGCCTCTCGGGTGGCATGCCACTACCGGTATCACGCACGCTGACGGTCACTTTCCGTTCGTCCGCAGCGGCGCTGACAAGCAGCTCGCGTGCTTCTGCCTCGACCTCCACCAAAGCCTCGATCGCATTCATGACGAGATTAAGGATCACCTGCTGGAGCTGGACGCGATCGCCGGCCATAAGCGGCAAATCGCCCGCCAACTCGGTGCGCAAGAGTATCTGATTCCGGCGGATTTCGCTGCGAACGAGTTCCAGCACGTCGTTGATTGCCTCGACCAGATCGATCATGTCGCGCGAAGGCGAGGATCGCGCCACCAGCCCGCGAACGCGGCCGATGACATCGCCGGCCCGACTCGCATCCGCCACGATCCGCTCGATAGCACGGCGGGCCTCGCTCTGGTCGGCTGGCGTTGCAGAAAGCCATCGAAGCGCGGCATTGCCATTTGCAGCGATTGCAGTGATCGGCTGGCTGACCTCGTGGGCTATGGAAGTACCCAGCTCGCCGACAATCATGAGACGCGACATGCGCGCGAGCTCCGACTGCGCCTGTCTCGCCCTGGCATCGAGCATTTCGATCCTGATTGCCAAATAAGTAGTTGCGCCGATCGCTACCAGGCTGAGGATGCCGTTGATCAGACCTGCTTGCGAAGCGCCATGGCGCGTCAGGAAATAGCTGATGATCGTCAGTGCGGCACATACAATACCGACCATCGCGATAGCCCCGGTCCGCCCGGAGTAGACCGCCAGCAAGATGACGGAGACATACAAAACGGCAAAGGCGATCTCCAAATCGGTGATCGTATCGCCGATAAAAATGAGACCGGCAAGAACCGTGATGCCGAGCCAAAGCAAAGGCATCTCGAAGAGGTATTTCAGAAACTCGCGCCTCATCCCCTGCACTCCAACATCAGCGCTCTCGCGGCATTGCATGTGGAGGTGGAAAATTGCCTGACCTGTAGCTCCAAGACAACTGCGGCGCTCGCTGATATGGCTTTCATACAGCATCGATTTCACTCGATGAGAGTTTCGGCACGCCGGCGCGCCGCTGTCACCAGCGGTTCAAGGCTCGGTCGCCCGACGATCTGCTCCAGTGCCGCGTCATCGGGCTGCTCGGCAATGACGATCGCAGTAACCTGGTCAAGTGCGACGACGGTCATGATTGTCGTTTCCCACATAATGGCTGAAGAGATGTCGGCGTTGGCGGCGTCGGCCGCGCAAACGCAGATCGCCGAGATTGGCGGCCTGCCGGATTCTCATGCGCTAGACCCTGCCTTGGTGGCTTATCAAATTCGGAAACGTCGCGCGGCCAGTCGCCGCCTCAGCCGGCGGCGACGCTGTTGCATCCGTTTCGGATATGGATATCAACTCGGGTTCTCCAGCGTAAACAGATCCGCATTCTCGTCGTAAGCGAAGTATTCCGCGTAGCGAGCCCAGTTCGTGACCGCCTTGAGGGTCGTGTCGGCATAGTCTTCCGACATGTAATCCTCCAGCTCATCGCGGAACCGGCGCGCAGGCGCGCGATGGGTCGGCCGCTCATCGAGCACGCGACGGATATGCGCCGCGAGCGGCACGTAGGTCGCCAGATGCTGCTCGAAGAGCTTCTTGCGTTCGTCGACATCGCTATCGGAGAAACGCAGGCCGGGTGCAGTCAGCTTGATGTCGCCCCCTTCCAGATCGGCAAACCGCAGAAGCTGCAGCGTTTCGGCGACAGGGAACAGATCGTCGATGCCGAGATGCAGATGGGCTGCCAGCGGCGGCAGGTCGGCCTGCCCGCGATAGGGCTCGGCGGCGACCGTCTCGATGAGACCGGACATCAGATTGGTCGACACACGCGGCAACGCCATGGCAATGCCCGTACCAGGGAACAAGCCTTCGCGCGTTGGCGCACCGGTCTTTACGGTCATCCGGGCATAGATGTCTTCGACGAGCATGCGAAATGCCGGATCGAGACGATTGCGCGGCTGCGGCAGATCCACATGGATTTCGGCGATCACGCGGCCTGGATTCGATCCAAAGATCAGGATGCGGTCGCACATCAGCACCGCTTCCTCAATATTGTGGGTCACCATCAGGACGGCCTCAATCGGCATGCGGCCTTCGCACCACAGATCGAGCAGATCGGTGCGCAAAGTTTCAGCCGTCAGCACGTCGAGCGCGGAGAAGGGTTCGTCCATCAAAAGGACCTTGGGGCGAACGACGAGCGCGCGGGCAAGGCCGACACGCTGACGCATGCCGCCCGACAGCTCCTTCGGATAGGCGCTTTCGAAGCCGTCGAGACCGATCAGGTCGATGGCGGCCAGCGCACGCTTGCGCCGCTCCGCTGGTGCCACGCCCTGAGCCTCGAGGCCGACCTCGACGTTCTGCAGCACGGTCAACCACGGAAACAAGGCGAAGCTCTGGAAGACGACGGCAACGTCGGAGTTCGGCCCGACCACGGGCCTACCCTCGAAGGTGACATCGCCCTTGCTCGGGCGAATAAGGCCGGCGATAGCGCGCAGCAGCGTGGATTTACCCGAGCCGGAACGACCAAGCAGCCCGACGATTTCGTTGGGATAGAGTTGGAGATCGACGTTATCGAGCACGACGAGCGAACCGGAGGCTCCCTTGTCGTAGGTCTGGCAGACCTGCTTGGCGAAAACCAGCGGCGAATTCTTTGCAAATTCGCCCTTCTTGGAGATGACAGCGTTTTCCATGTTCATTTCTCCGATATGTGATTAATCGAGGCGCAGACGGCGTTCGGCGTAGACGTAGAGCGGCCGCCAGAGCGTTCTGTTGAAAAGAGTGACGAAAACCGACATGACGACGATGCCGAGGATGACCCGCGGAAAATCACCCGCTGCCGTCGCCTTCGCGATGTATGAGCCAAGCCCGAAGGCCTCGAGCTTCGTGTTTCCCCAGCTTGCCAGTTCGGCGACGATGCTCGCATTCCACGAACCGCCGGAAGCCGTCAGCGCTCCCGTCACGTAATAAGGGAATATTCCGGGCAGTATCGCACGCCGCCACCAGATCCAGGAACGCAATCTGTAGACGGAGGACGCTTCCCGCAGATCCGTCGGGAAAGCGCTGGCACCGGCGATCACGTTGAACAGGATGTACCATTGCGTGCCCAGCACCATCAGCGGCGATAGCCAGATGTTCGGACTCGCGCCTGTCGCAACGATGGCAACCACCGCGACGGGAAAGAGGACGTTCGCCGGAAACGCGGCCAGGAATTGGGCCAGAGGCTGCACACGCTCGGCGACTGCCGGCCGAAGACCGATCCATACTCCGATCGGAACCCAGATCACGCTGGCAACGGCAATGAGAACGGCAACTCGAATGAGCGTGACGAACCCACCGGCGAAAGCGATCCAGACATCGCCCCAGGACAGCGTTTGGCTTAGATACGATATGGCATCCCAGACGCTCCAGGCGCCGACAGCCGCGATCAGGGCGTACCACCCGAAATCAATGATCCGGCTGATGGTTTGCTGACCACCTCGTTCCCTTGCTGCCGGCCGGGACATGGGCGACAGCCTGACAAGCATCAAACGGCCCCATACGGCGGCGAACGGCGCGGTAACATATTTCAAAAGGCGCGTGCGGCGGATCAGCGAATAGACCCAGGAACGCGGCTTCTGCTGCCCAGCCGTCTGTTCGAAGCGAAACTTGTCGGCCCAAGCGACGATCGGACGGAAAAGGAGCTGGTCGTAGAGCAGGATAACGATTGCCATGGCAATCACTGCCCAGCTGACAGCTGCGAAATCCTGCTTGTCGATGGCGACTGCCAGCCAGGAACCGAGCCCGGGAAGCTGCACGGTGGTATCGCCTACGGTTATCGCCTCCGAGGCAACCACGAAAAACCAGCCGCCAGACATCGACATCATCGTATTCCAGACGAGGCCAGGCGCGGCAAAGGGAGCCTCCAGCCGCCAGAAGCGCTGCCAGCTCGACAGGCCGAAACCGCGGCTGACCTCATCGAGATCGCGCGGCACCGTCCGCAGCGACTGATAGAAGGAAAAGGCCATATTCCATGCTTGGGCGGTAAAAATCGCGAAGATCGAGGCGCATTCCGCACCAAGCTGGCTTCCTGGAAACAAGCCCAGGAAAAACGTGACGGTGAACGTCAAAAAGCCGAGCACCGGAACGGATTGCAAGATGTCGAGAGCCGGAATGATGATCTTCTCTGCGCGGCAGCTCTTGGCTGCAAGTGTTGCAGCCACGAAGGTAAAGATGAGCGAGGCGATGATAGCCGCCATCATGCGCAGGGTCGTACGCAGGGCATATTCGGGCAGATATGCCGGGTCGAGTGACAGCGGCGCCGCGGACAGGCCGGCCAGCGGTGCACGCATCTCAGCCACACCATGAAGCGCGAGATAGGTGGCGGCGGCGATGAAAGCGAAGGCGGCGAGATCGTAGCCGTTCGGCAGGATGCGCGCACCCGTCAATGCGGCAACAGCGCTGCGCTCGCGTTGATCGTTAGCAATGAAAACCATGTATAACTCCTTGAAAACAGGATGTTACCAATAAGAGCACGGCCATAGGATACCGCACACGCGGTGCCGCATGGCTTGTTTGACATATGATGGTTAGGCCGCCCGACAGCTGTCCTCCTCATCGAGGACGGCGCCGCTTTCCATCGTCCAGAAGCATTCCAATTTTCCGGTATGGGGATTGGTGTGCCAAACGGCGATCAGGCGCAGACGCTGCGAAGATACGGAACGTTCCGCCGGACGGATGCCGGCGGAAGGGGCGAAAGCGCGCGGGGCCGAAAACTTGGTTGCGAGCGTGCGTCCGCGGAAAAGAACGATGTTGTTCATGGCTCACCTCTTCGGACGCCTACCGGCCGATCCGGAGGGCGAGCCGGACAAGCTAAGCCAGGCCGACGCTCGCCCGGCGAATGCCGGTAGCGATCCAGGTTGTTGCGATGACCGTCCGGATGCGGAATAAATCCACAACCGGACAGCGACTAGGGTAGCTGTCCATTGGTTTCTTGATCTGCTGGTTTCGTGAGCCTTCGCATCATGTTGCGCAGGCAGGGCCGTCTTGTCACAACCACTGAAGGGACGCAATCAGGCGATGGTGCATCGCCATTATACCAAAGTATATGCTCATCATTTTAAGACAGAAATGGTGGGCCCGGAGGGACTCGAACCCCCAACCAAGCGGTTATGAGCCGCCGGCTCTAACCATTGAGCTACAGGCCCGGCGCGAGAAAAGGCTTCGCGATCGCAACCCCGGAGCAATGGTTCCCCGGAGCCGTCTTGGCTCTAACCCAATTTATCTTTTCCGACAAGGGACTGCCGTAATACCTTCACAATCAATCCGCAAAAGCGAATCCCGAGGGATCATCAACCAAGGAACGAACCATGCTTCTGACGAAAACCAGAGATTTTGCTCTTGCCGCTCTTGTCAGCGCCACTTTCTTCGTCCCCGCGGCTGCGGCTTTTGCCGAAGACGTCAAGCCGCGCGAAGCGGTCATCACGGTTACCGGCGAGGGACATGCATCTGTTGCGCCCGACATGGCGGTGGTGACGCTGTCGGTCGTCCAGCAGGCGAAGGCTGCCCAGGACGCGCTCAGCCAGAACAACAAGGCCATGGGCGCCGTGCTGGCAACGCTGAAGGAAAGCGGCATTGCCGAGCGTGACCTGCAGACCTCCGGTTTTTCCATCCAGCCGCAATATAGCTATCCGAACGACAAGGACGGCCATAATCAGCCCCCGGTTCTAACCGGCTATCAGGTAACGAACGGACTGACCGTTCGCGTGCGCGATCTCTCCAAGCTCGGCGGACTGCTCGACCAGGCGGTCAAGCTGGGCATCAACCAGGGCGGCGATATCCGGTTTACCAACGACAAGCCGGATACGGTGCTCGAAGAAGCACGCAAGAACGCGGTCGCCGATGCCGCCGCCAAGGCGAAGACCCTGACGGATGCCGCTGGCGTGAAGCTCGGCCGCATCGTCGCCATACACGAGGGCGGTGTTGCAGCACCGCCGCAGCCCTACATGCGCGCCATGGCCGCGTCCGCCCCAATGGATAAGGCCGTTCCCGTTGCAACCGGCGAGAACGAATACAACGCGTCGGTCAGCATCACCTACGCGATCCAGCAGTAACCAAAACAAAACCGCCCTTCGCTCAAATCCAGCCGGATCGAGCAAAGGACGGTTCCGCGGCCCCCGCCAAAAAGGCGAAAAGGTCAGAACATGAAGAACGGGCGCCTCGTGCGCCCGCATTGCTTGTCAGCGCCGCAGGAGCGGGCAACCGCGAACATTGGCGAACATCATCGTATCCGGACCGCGTCGACCGAAGCCATCGACGATGACGCGACGCGGCGTAACATCCACAACGCGTGCACGGCGCAGACCGTAGCTGCGGGCAACGTCCACGGCCTGGCGCGGATCGCAGCCGCGGCGATCGAAGCGCGGCGGCATTGGGCGATCATAATCCGGCGGTGGCGGACGATGCCTGCCCGGACCGACATAGATATCCATACCCTGCGCAGAGGCAAAATCTGCCGCACCCGACAGCGCAGTCACTGCGACGGCAACGGCAACCCCTAATTTGGCCAGCATTTGTCTCATTATATTCTCCATACAGCAAAAAAGGCTTCTCTCTCATATCAGCAGGATTTGCCGACCGATCGCCCAAGAGGTAGCGGCGCGATACTGAACGAGTTCAGAATCAGCCATTCACTCATTATTCAGGTACAATGAACGCTAAAATGAAACCAGACGACCGAGAATAGCACGACGCGAAAAATAAAGCCGCCTCCCTTTCGGAGACGGCTTCGAATCCATCGAATAGATGTGGAAAACCTGAAGAACGCGCGATCAGCGGCGGATCAGCGGGCAACCCGGCACGTTGGCGAAGACAATGCGATCGGGACCGCGGCGGCCGAAGCCCTCGACGATGACGCGGCGCGGCGTGACATTGTCGATGCGAGCGCGGCGCAGGCCCATGTCACGAGCCTTCTGAACAGCGAGACTCGGCGAGCAGGCGTGGCCGCGCCGGTGATCATAACGAGCCTGGTGGATGCCCGGATGGAAATCGTTGGCCGACGCAGTGACGGCAGTCGCAGAAATGGCGCCGAGCGCGATGAGAGCTGCAATACCTGTCTTGGCGAAAAGGTTGGTCACGGGTTTCTCCTTCAAATCCTTGCTGCGGATCGTTGCAATCCGTCGTTGGCCCATTGTCGGTCGACGCCTTTGGGATCGGGCCACGTTAGGTCAGCCAAGCTGAACCGAACACGAATTGACCGTTCAGATTGCATTCATGACGGTTAACAACTGCTCGACGTGGAAGGATCAATAGAGGTCAGGCCGATAAATGGAGCACGATGTCCCGTCTGTGCGGCCGGTCGCGATGTTCGAAGAGATAGATGCCCTGCCAGGTGCCGAGCGCCAGCCGCCCATGCATCACCGGGATGCCGATCGAGACTTGCATCAGTGCGGCCTTGATGTGCGCCGGCATATCGTCCGGACCTTCCATCGTATGGACGATCCAGCGCATCGAGGGATCGGATGACGGCGGCACGAGCCGGCTGAAGAAGGCCTTGAGATCGGTCCTTACATCGGGATCGGCATTTTCCTGAATGAGCAGGGAACAGGAGGTATGGCGCACGAAGACGGTCAGAAGCCCGTCGCCGCCGGCCGCCGCCGCGCGGACGAATTCCGCCACCTTATCGGTGAATTCGTAGAGCCCCTGACCGTGGGTGGGGAGCGTGACAACGGTTTGCGGCATGACTTTCCCCGATGTGATGATCGATCCGCATCAGGTTGGCCCGGCGGCCGGAATGTCAAGTCCGGCCGCCGGTTTGAAGCCTATAGCGAAATGGCGATATTGAAACCGCCATAGATCATGCGCTTGCCGTCGAAGGGCATGTTTTCCATATCATCCTTCAAGCGCGGATCGGCCATGACCTTCGCCAGTATCGCGTCGCGGCTCTCGCGCGACTCATAAGTGATCCACGAGAACACCACGACCTCGTCTTCCTTCGCCTGCACGGCACGCGGGAAGGAAGTGAGCTCGCCATAGGGCACATCGTCGCCTATGGCCTCGACATAGCTGAGCGCTCCATATTCCCGCCAGACCTCCCCGGCTCTGCGCGCCATTGCCTTGTAA
>NZ_JAUQTZ010000168.1:0-12423 GCF_059803845.1 Rhizobium sp. UFLA01-1127
GAGCCGGAATAATCGCTACAGATGCGAGGGCGGTTCACCGGTCAGGCCGTCAATGCGCATGGAAAATCGCGCTTACGATAATTGTGGGTGATGACCAAAATTGAACTTGGGTTGAGGCTCCGCGTTCGCCAGTTCCGATGGCGTAGTGTCTAGTTCGGTTGCTTAGCGCGGTAGCAAGTTCCTTTCGGACCACCTTTCTCAGTTCGCGCGACACACCGTATAGGCTATTGTCAATGGTGTGGTTACGGTCTGGATTCTTGTTGAAACTGTAGGTCTCGACGACTTCTGCAAACTTGCTTGGCCATCCCATAATCGCACCACCGGCGATACTCAGACTTGCCGCCGTTGCGCTTGGTCGCCTCCTTCCTTCTGAGTTCTCGGTGTCGATCACTCGCGCTAGCGTCGTCGCCAGGGTGAATAGTTCGCCCTTCCCGAAGTTTCTCAAGCCTTCGCGAATCGTATACTCCCTCGTATTTTCGGGATCGATCAGTGAAGTCACAAAATCCAAGCTTTCCAGGTCTGGAACTTCAATTATGGGCTGAGGATAATCGCGGAAGTCGGCAATTCGACAACATGGGCACCTAAAGACATCTATGGAAAATCTATATTGCAAAAGGGAGCCGCACTCGGGACAGTGGTCAAGTAGCTGTTCCATGGTGTGCGGATCGAACGACAGGCTACGAATAGACCAGATTGCCTTCGCATAAGGTTTTTGCCGCAGTGATAAGGGCGAAACGCGTCGGGCTGCAATAAGCTCGTTACCGCTGATCTCAACTCCAAAAAACCTCACACCTCGGGCTCCTTTGCGGTACATCAAGCGTTCAATGTCGGCGACACCGTTAGGAACTCCAAGGATTTGCGCGAGTGCTCGCACGTCGATATTAGATCGAGCAAATCGCGAATGGCCCCAGCCTTGCTTTATGTCTCTTTTTCCAAGTAACCGATTGATTATCCAAAGGTCATGAAAACCGTTTTCGGCGCACGCTCGAAAGACGATATCTGCTAGTCCTTCCCCTGGGACCGGCTGGACAGAAATAGCGAAAGCCCTCGGTTCAAAGTCGATAAGATGTTTGGAGCTTGCAGCCATTGCTTCATAGACCTTCCATATGGAGACAACGTCGGTACCGAAAGTTGAGTTTGCGGAGCCTTCCCAATATTCTTATGGATGCACAGTGCCAGAATAACATCGACGGCCAGTCACGTCGGACCCTGGGCTCAAACATGACCGGAAGTTATCGATGCTTTGTTCTTAGTGGCGAAAACTCATCGGCTTTTTTTGCTTATTAAATACTATTCGCGGGTCGCAGGCTGCGCTGGGCATCAACGTTCTTCCGTCTCACACCAGCGCCATAGCTCTTGCTCGGCGAGAGCAGCTCGATCCCTTCACTGTCGAAGAATGCGATCATCTTCTCCACGTTAGCAATGACGGGGTACCTCCGCGCCGTGACGATCAGGCACCTCGGCGCGTACCTGGCCGAGTTCTCGCAAAAGCATATAAATGGCGAACCAATCAAGCCTGCCACAGTTCGATCCGCAGTTATTCTTCGACTTCAACAATCCGCTCGCTGTGGCCAAAGTCTTTGGACTTCCAACGCACACCCGCGCCATGCGCTTTGGTCGCCGGTGTTATCTCGACACCCTGGGTATCGAAAAACTCGATCATTCGGTTCAACTCAGGGAACGCTATAGTTGCGACTGACTTTTTCTCCAGGCGCGAGATCATGGACCGATCAATTTTAAGAAGTTGCGCCAACTCCGTTTGACTTAGTTCCAGTAAACCGCGAGCACCCCGAAGGCAGTCGACATCCGCCTCCTCGTCGCGATCCGGCTCACTCCACCGTACTCCAGCACCGTGTGTCGATGACGCGCGAACGACCTCAAGCCCTCTCCGTCTCAGGTATGCGGACACTTTCCGGTCTTCAGGTGTGAGCCGATGAATTGGTCTGGTTTCCAGACGGACAATTGTCTGCCGATCAACACCCACGTCTTCAGCAAACTTCGACTGGCTGACGCCAATCATAAGTCTCGCTGCACGCAGAATATTCCCTGCAAACTGATCAAACATTCGCTCGTTGAATGAGACCATGAAAATAATGTCAACATTCAACATCATTCAGTGCTTCTTGATATCAAACGGTGTCCAATGTTGACAAACGGTGCAGAATCGCCTTATTTAAGGAATCACTGAACCACAACATTCGTCTTGGAAAGCGAGCCACTCGCCGGTGATTCGCAGCGCGAGGCTTCGGGTCCAAACCATTGGAGCAATCAATGCGATCTTGGGTAGACGGACAGTACAAAGAAAACCTGCCGCGCTTACATCCACTCACGAGCGACTTCGACTCCATCCGGCACGGCGGTCGGACCTTCATTCCAAAGGAATTCGTCGCGCAGTATGGTCGGGCGAAGAAACTGCGATCGATATATGACTGGTTGTCTGTACGGGCATCCGATAATTGGAGACATTCGCCTTGGTCGCATGTCCCAATTTTTCTAAATCAACGGCAACAAGCCTTGTCGGCTCGATACTCCGCTCCAAAACGAATTTGCTCAGAATCTCAATCAATGAGAGACAGCGATGAAACCCGCGATCCCATTGTGGTGCTTGGCCTTACCCGCCGCGCAGAGATCGCTGATCGATCTGTTCACTTCGACAGTCACATAATCACCTGACTTCGCAAGCACACCCGTAAAAGGAAATATGTCAATGTCATCAACGTCAGCCGAGCGGCTCGCCGAGCTGCTTCCGCGATTGCATTCGCTTGTCCACGATTTGGAAGAAGTTCTACGAAACGGCCCCGGCTTTACGCCGACGGAATATTTTGGCGTCGAACAATGGGCCCTGGACGTACGTGGGGTTCTGTGTGTGTCCGGACAGTTCTTTGGGCATCCGACAATTCGCGACGGCCATCTTGCTTGCTCGTCCGAAATTTTCTTCGTTACGGATGATGAGCGATACGTTCGCACGCTATCCCGCTGGTACAAGTTGGGGACGCCTTCTGAAACGGGGCGACCGCAATGATCGGGGACGCTTCCATTGACTATAATGAAATGCCGGGCACCAATTTGTGTTTACCAATTAGGCCTTCTAAGAAGCAGATCGCCGAGTATGTTGCAAAGTCTCCTTTTAAGTATGCGGCATTCTTAGCTGTCACTCGCGCCCTTAAGCTAATCCATAACGCTCCAACGAAAACATCAACGGTCACGGTGCTTCGCATCCCCGAGCCCCTGGAGGCATCGGATTTCTACCGGGTCACTGAGGATGTGCTCGGCATTCGGACCGGACACTTCCAGGGCGATGACAACTCCATTCACTCGATTTTCTGCATCGAGGATACGAAGTTATCAAAGGATTTCGACTTGGCGAAATGCCTTGCCAAGTTGCACGTAACTGTTCTGGCAAGGATTGGCATCGAGCTGCCGGATACAGTGAAGGTAGCAATCACCTCCGAGATCGAACTCGACCTCTTTAATGAACGCGCATTGCGGTCTCTGCGGCTGCACTATTCTACCGGCCCTCTGACATCAGAGGCTGTCGAATATCTGAAGCAGCAGCCTGCTGAGGTCGTGAACGCGGTGTTTCGAGAGGGGCATTCTGCCGAGGAAGCTCTCAGGCGTCATATGGCACTTACGGAAGCCTCGATCACAACCAAGTCTATATCGGATGTTTGCTCTCTGACGTTTGATGAGGTGCGAGGGTTCGGCGAGGCCCGGCAATGGGGCCTATCCTTTTTGAAGGATATCGAGCGATGGCGGAATGGAGAAGTTGCGTGGGGAGAACTCGATACCGGTGTTCTGCTGATTGGGCCGCCGGGCTCCGGCAAGACCAGGTTTGCTCACGTTCTTGCAAATTCGTCAAAGATGAATTTCATCTCGACAAGTCTGGGCGTCTGGCAGTCCAAGGGGGCACTCGATGACCTCCTGCAGGCGATGTACAAGGATTTCCGCGCGGCTCGCAATAATGCGCCAAGTATCATCTTTATCGACGAAGTCGATTCCTTCGGAAACCGCAGAACCTTCAATCACAGATACTCAAACTATTCGACTCAAGTCATCAACGCATTCCTCGCAGCAGTCGATGGCAGCAATGATCGGCAAGGCGTTTTCGTGATTGCGGCAACAAATTACCCTGACAACTTGGACCCCGCCCTCATTCGAAGCGGCCGTTTTGAGAAGCATATCTACGTTGGCCATCCAGATGCCGACGAGCGTCTGGAACTGCTCGCGCATATGGCACCGTGTCTTTCCGATCATCCGGGGCTTGGCGCATTGGCGCAACGATTGGACCAATGGTCCCGATCTGATCTCAATCAGTTGGTTCGAGACGGGAAGAAAAGCGCGAGGCAGGAGGAAAGGGAGTTGACGCTCGAAGATCTTGAAGCGCCCCTGCCCCAAGTGGAGAAGTTGTCGCGGGAACATCTTGAACGCATTGCCGTGCATGAAGCAGGCCACGCCATCATTGCTATTGTTGTCGGCCGACGCGTCCATCATGTTCAAATTCGAAAAAACTTCGATCGGGCCGACAGGTCGAACAATTGGGGGCACACAGCAATGGAGCCACCGATGCAGTTTCTGCGAGCAGACGAAGAGCTGCTGAAGGATATCACCATTTATCTGGCCGGGATGGCGGCTGAGGAGGTTTTGCTCGCGAGGCGATCGACGTCCGCTGGCGGGGTCGATGGCAGCGATTTAAACATCGCAACAAACCTGGCATTTCACTATCTCGCAAAGTTCGGTTTGGGCGGATCACTCCTACAGATCGATGGGATCGCGGTTTCCGACATTCACCTCCATCCGATGCTGCAATCACAAATGAATTCCCTGCTGCATGAACGCTATTCGGAAGCGAAGCGGATCGCGGAGCTGTACAGGGACGGCATCAGAGAGATGGCAAGTGAGTTGGCGCGCGCCGGACATCTAAACGCTTGGAGGACCATGGTGATGTTCCGGCGAAGTCGAGCCTACAAAGCTCGAATGCGATGAGTGCCACGCCATGAATTTCGAGCGCGAACTTACACTCCGTCATCTGGCAGGCAGCCTGATGCCAGCGGATATGCCTCTGATTATCGGAGACGGGTGGTATCATATCGTCCGCCACGCGTTATCAGAATTATGCAACCTGAGCCTTCGATCGAGGTTGTCAATCGAAGTCACTCGTATCGCGGTGGAGGATGGCGGCTTGGTTGTCGACACGAACATCGACCATCTTAACGCGCCGGAAGCCGTCAGACGGTTGGTCTCGGCCATCACGGGGCACGCCAACGATCAAGCAAGAGCGCGCTGTCAGACTTGCGGCGGGCATTGGCGATCATTCCAGGCGGCTGGGTCCTGGCGCACGCGCTGCGATGACTGCAACAACCTGTACCCGGTGGAGGGTTAGACAGGCCACGACGAAATTCTTCGTCGGCATGGAAAAAGTACTCGCGGAGCGGCGAAAGCGGGCCCGAGCGATCTGAGGCCATAAGCTTCTCCCGAAAGCCCGCCAGAACAAAATTTGCACCGTCCGGCGAGCTGTCATCGGGCGGACGGTAAACGCGCGCACCATTGAAAGGAACGTTAGATGCGAGCTTGGATTATCAGCGACCTTCATTGGCATCCGATGGAGTCCCGGTGGAGAGAGCCGGTGCGCATTCCGCAAGACGCTGACGTCTGCATTTGCGCTGGTGACATCGCTGACAACATTTCGGATAGCATCGTCTATCTGCGGCGCGAGATTGAGCCACACATGCCGGTCGTGCTGGTACTCGGCAATCACGACTACTTCGGCTCAAGCATTGATTTCGCGCTGGAAGAGGCTCGCCGCCAGATCGAGGACACACGTATCCACTTATTGGAAAACCAGACGTTAGAAGTAGGTGGTTGTCGCATTATCGGCGCTACGCTGTGGACCGATTTCGCCGTTTCGGTGGGAGGCGACGAGAACGTTCCCGCATGGAGACGACAACGCAAGGCGTTTGGCCTCGTCCCGTACCTGATGCTGGACTATCAAGAAATCTACCGATCGGATCGACGAAAACCCGGCGAGACCGGCTTGGTCACCGTCCAAGAAATCCTTGCTCGTCATAACGAAAGCCGGTCTTACATTGAGAGCGAGCTGATGAAGCCGTTCGAAGGTCGCACAATCGTCTTGACCCATCACGCGCCGCTCATGCAATCCATGGACCCCACCTTCTTCGGTCAAGTCAGCAACGCAGCATTTGGCAGCGATCTTTCCGATCTCATCACACGTGGTAGGCCGTCGCTTTGGATTCACGGGCACATTCACAAATTCCGCGACTACATGTTTAGCGATACCCGAGTAGTTTGCCATCCGCGAGGTATGATGCGGGAGCGTGACACTAGCGGATTTCGATCCAACTTCGTTATCGATCTATGAGAATGGTAGCCTGACGCGATGGTGCGCGGCTGGATTGCTTAGTGGTTGGTGGCGGGGCCCGAATTCGAGGCATCAGCAGCCCGGAAGCGACGAACCTGATCCAAGCTGACGGGCTCCTTGTCGTTCAACTCGGCGAAATCAAAATAATCCCTCAGGAAGACCTGAAGAACCGAGCCATTCTGGACGGTGCTTTCGTTTGGGGTTTCGTCCGGCTGCTGGATATCTTCTATCAGCGTCGACCCGGTCGACTTCACCCTTGATGCGATCGATATATTGCTAGTGACGTAATTCTCGACAGCCAAAGCGAAGAGGTAGTTCATCGAGCGGTCGACGACGATCCGCGATTGGTTGATCTTCAGACCAAGTTCCATCTTGGCCCCGGATATCTCGATCCAAACCCCGTCGGCAAACAAAAGCGCCTTTTTATCGAAGTTGACGACAAGATTTGCCATCATATATCGCTCGCATTCGTCGCCGCCGTTGATGGTAAACCCTTCCGCCAGCACCTTTCGCGCACCTTTCAAAATTGCGTCTTCGAGCAGTTCCTCCAAAGTATCTCGCTTTTGATCGCTTGACTTGATCAAAGGGGTCCGACTTTGGCCGCCAGAGCCATCGAGGGTGATTGCCAAATTGACCGGCTTACCTTCGGGACGTCCGCTATTTATCCACGTGCGTGCGACCTCGATGGCTATGTTAGCAGCCGAGAGCCGGATGAGCTGCAAAATGATATGGACGACCTTACCTGGCTTTCCCCACTCTTCGTCTGTTATGTCGCGCACCTTGAAGAGCGAGATGTTTTCATGCTTCGCCTGCTCGATCGCGCCAGACTGAAAGCCGCTCGTGGAGAAGATAACACCTCGCGAGGCCCCGACCTCGCTTACAGTGGCCGCTAACGCGTCGACCTGCTGCCGCCCGACGTTCTTCCGCCAATACTTGCATTCGACTACGATCAGATGTTCGTAGAGCCCTTCCTTATGCCGAACAAGCACGTCGATTTGCCTGGGGGCTCCGGAGCGCCCCAGTAGGACAACGTTGTGCTCGACGGTGACTTGCCCGGTGTCGTGCAGGCTAGCGACCAACTTTTCGAAACCGCCCCAATCCTTCACCAAATCCGATATGTCCGTCACTCCGGTCTCCATCTGCGGGTTTGCATCGAACTGCGCGCTTTCCATTAGGTGTGCTTAATTGAGGCCAGGAAGTTTACTGGGAACGACGACGTTCGGATTGTCATCACGGCCAACCTCAAACGGGAAGCTATCGCGCCGGAAAAGCGGCGAGACAATATCGACTTTAATGCGCAACTCCTCCTCCTTTGAGCAGTTAGATAGTTTGAAGACTTCGGCATCCGCCCCAACGGTCGTTCTAGCAATTGCGTTCAACTGCTCGTCAGAGCTATCGCGCTTCATACCCAGGAACGCTGCCGCCAAAACCGCGCCCAACTTCGGACGCAGAAGTTGATCGTCGTCGACGCGCTGGTTTGGCGCAACCTGTGAAAGAGCGGCAATGATATCCGCATAATTGCGCGTGAGATCGTCATTGCCGCGTGTCTCGAAACCGGCCGCCTCGTCAGCGGCGCAATCGGGCTTGCTATAATCCGTCGCTGACGCTTGGTAGTAGTTTTCGATCGCGCCACGGCGAAGGAAAAAGCAACCAACTTCGGAAAGCGCCTTCAGCAGAACTTCAAACTTAGTGCGCAGGCGTTCAGCATCCGTAGCCGCTGAATCGCCAAAGCTGGCGGGATCAACCAAGAGCCGAGCGAGCGTCACTCTCCGCTTGTTCACTGCAGGGTCATCGGTGCGAGACCAGTTAGAATACTGATCTGCTGCGGCATCAACGGATAATCGATGGTTAGTCATAAAAGCGACCAAGTCGGACCGAAGATCGCGGTCGAGACCGGCCAAATTGGAACGCCCCAATCGATCGGCGACGGCCGACGCGTTTGGCAAATCGCTGAAATGGCGGACGAGGCTGTTATCATCTGCAAGAGCATCGAGATCAGCGAGCACAGTGACCTGCTTGTTCATCAGGCGAAATAGCTTCGCGGCTTCGCCAAATTCGCCTTTGCCTGTCACTGGAAGAACCTGCGCATTGCGAGCAAGCAGTCGTAGATCGAGCCGACGAGCAAGCTGGGTCGCGATGATCTCATCGCTCGGCCCCTCAACCAGCAACACGCGCTCAGCAAACATTGCCATGCGATGCGTAGTGCTCAATCGGGCTATCAATGCTGCCAACTTTTTTCGAAGTAAGATGGCGTCGCCGACAGAGACCTGAGCTGACGGCTCGCGGACTGAATTGAAGAAGATGAAGCTGGGGAGTTCATTTATCCTACGCAAAGGAAGCATCGACGCTGAATGAGTAGCAATTACGATCAACTTTCGTGCAGGATCGGATGGGTCTCCCGCGACCCTTTGCATTTCCTCCAGAAGAAAGGCTTGATGTTGGGGATGTAGCGAAATTTCGGGCTCATCGATAATCAAACAGCCGATCTCATCGTTGTGAATGGCAGCTAAAAGCGCAACTAGCTGAAGGATGCCGCTGGCTTCATAGTTGGCGGTATATGAAGAACCGCTGGATACCGGCGAGATTCGCAAATTTAGTCCCTGTTGGGACCA
Organism: Rhizobium sp. UFLA01-1127; assembly: GCF_059803845.1. Classification (NCBI taxonomy): domain Bacteria; kingdom Pseudomonadati; phylum Pseudomonadota; class Alphaproteobacteria; order Hyphomicrobiales; family Rhizobiaceae; genus Rhizobium; species Rhizobium sp. UFLA01-1127. Next base: position 8,989 of record NZ_JAUQTZ010000168.1, read on the forward strand.
TGATAGCTCTACGCTCCGGTCGAACAGTTGCTGAAGCCGAGCTTCAATCTTCAGGCGCAGGTCTGCGCGGCTATCGAGCACAATGAGGCTGGCCGTGACGCTTTCGATGTCCCACCATTGACTCCTATAGCTAGAGTGACCTACGGCTGCGTCCGAATTATCAATGGTACGTGGACCTGAAACCGAGGCACGGTAAGTCTCAAGCGGACTGCTCCTCCCGGCTGCTAAGAAGTGGGTTTTGCGGCCGTGTTTTGCAATCAGGTTTTCTGAATCCAACCCAGACTTGATGGCGCGCAGAGCGCGAGTCTTTCCGCTTCCATTCGGGCCAACAAGCGTCGTGATCCCCGGTAGAATCTCTACAACTTGATCGGTGCCAGCCTGGTCCAGCAACTTTATTTTGAATCTAAGTGGCCAATTCTGTGCATTTCCTTGGATCGTTGCATTCACTGCCAGTCCCCTTATTGCGCGATATGTTTACGTACAACTTCGCGTTTCCGTTGAAAAGCGTACGTTTTGCACACGGGAGTCATTGCATTTGTAGCCTTTTCAAGCGCTGATGGTTTGGGGGTTGCCAACTAAAGGCAGATCGGGTGCCCCCTGTTTTGTGGTCTCTCGTTGTAGTATCGTTGTCTGATTGCGAGGGGTATATGGACAAATTAGCGGAGAAGCTTTCCGAAGTCGTACTAATAATTATCCCCCTGTCCATCGGATATTTTGGGGGAATCATATATTTATCCGCATATCTTTCGAGTTATTCTGTAAACATTCATGAGGTCGATCTTTCTGTTCAGCTTGTTCTGACATATTCGTATGAAGTATTTTACAGTGTTCCGTTTGTGTCGGTAGTATTCGCTCTGGTAGCGGCATACACCATCCTGCAAACAAAATGGGCGAAGAAGCCGCGAGAGTGGGTAGTCAAGAAATTTGAACCGAAGCTAAATTTAACTATTGCCGCCTTGGTATCCTGCTTTCTGGTATTCTTGCTCATCTACCACTGTGCGCAGTGGAGTGCGGAGCGAGCGACAAAAGAACTCTGGAAAGGTGACACGGCCAGGGTGTTTTTTAACCAGCTGCCAGAGTCTTGGGAATTGAGCCTCGGCGTTCGACAGCGAATGACATACGAAAACTGCGTGGCTAGAAATGACTTCCGTCACATAATTTCGACGGCATCAGTGACTTACGCCCTATGCATTGTCGGCGATGGAACGGAAGGTCTTGTTATTGGACAGCGTCATGAGGACGGGCGCTTGCTTCCGATTAGGGATATTCGGCATGAAAACAGCTAAGATGGTGTTCGCATGTTTGGTTCTTGCTTCGCCAGCTTTTCAGGTGGCGGCTCAGCAATCCGACCCGAAGAAAGTCAAAATCGACGCCCAGTCCATCGTCGCGTTCGTTGGAACAATAAAATACGCTGTAATGAAGAGCCCGCCCACGTCGTTGGGCTACTTTTACAGCATTAGCGGTGAAACAAGGATTAAATTTCACCCATGCCAAAACCCGGAACCTGCAAAGGATCTGGGAACGGAAGATGTGGTCGAGACTTCCGAAAACTGCAGTTCTCTGCCGGGAACACCAAAGACACCGCTCCTCAGCAGCATATCTTCCTGGACACTTCAAGATAATGGAGAGTTCGTTGTCACTGCGTTGGACGCTACGGGCAGTCCCTATAAGCAGCTGGTGAAATGCGAAGACGTGCCGACGACCTATGTTCTCGCCGCCAAGAAGCAATCTGAACAGAATAAGGGTCTCGTGATCGGCAAGGATATCAGTGCCGACGATGTCAAAAATCTGTTCAAAGTGGATGCGGGTAACATCTTTAAAGCGACTTCTGCGCCCGAGAATTGCTCGTCTATCCCTTCATTCTGGACGGTAGCTCTTGACACTGTCTCCACGCCAACCGGAACCAAGAAAGTCGTGGGCTTGTCAGTCGCCGACCCGACTAACCCGAATCAGATCGAGGCCCTCGAACGGCAGTTGAAATCCAACTGAACTGCCTATTGGCAGCCAACAGGCAAGTGCGTTGCCCTTTTATATTCCCTTTATGAATTCAATCTTTGGAGCGTGGCGGACGCCTCAATTTAGCGCGTCTTTTAGCTTCGCCGGGACGTTTGCGGTTTTCTAAATCTTTGGCGACTTCTCGCTCATAATAGTCTTGAGACTGGCGGCCTCGATTAGTTCTACCCATCTGGTGAACCTGACCCCGATAGTCCGGTCCCATCATCGCGGCCCACTCAGCCTTGAAACGACCCATTGCGCTCCACTCGCGACGTTCGCGATCAGGGTCCTTGAAATCTTTCTGCCAGGGTCGATGCCCATATTCGCTATAGGCTTCGCTATGACCACCCTCATAGCCGATTGTTACTTCGCCACCACCATGGATATGGCGTGGGTCTGGCATGAACAAATAGCCATCTCCGAGCCGTCGCCAGTCGTCGGAACGAAGATGCCGTTCCGGATACAGCCACTCTTTCTCGGCGGCCGCGATATAGCGGTGGGCGCGTCTCTTGGTGATGTAATTTATCTCTATGACCTCTTCGTCGGATAATTTTCGCTCCGTCTGAATTTCGAGAAGGTTGAAGATGGTCGAACGGAAAAACTTTGGATTTGGCCGAAATTTCAGCGCGTTTTGATATGGATCGCGCACCCAGGAGAGGTTGGTCAGGATTAGGACTTTATCCAATGAGAGCGGATAAAAGGTGTGAGTTCCAACCATCCTGACGTCTGGGTCGTTGAAGCCCTTGCAGTATTGGGAGAGTGGAAAACACTCGCGGTTGTAGACCGTCACGGGGTGGTCGGAAACGATAAATTTGACGGAGGCGTCGGAAGCGTCAGCGATCTGCCATACGCACTCAGTCCAGATAGCACAGTAGATTTGGTGCACTTGCTGTAGAAGCCGCAGCGTAAAGTTTCGGCTACTGCTGCCGTATAATATTTCGAGATGACGAAGACCCTTTGGAGTTCGAAGCTTCTGCGCACTCAGGTAAGGTAAGAGGGCATTGAAAGCGTCATGGCTATCATCACTGAGGTCGAAGTTTGAAAAATGCTCGACGGCAGATTTGGCGTCGTTGTCTAATTTTCCGAAAAAGAACTTTTCAATATCGCGGTTTGGAATGTTGCCCCAACTGGTCGTGTAGAGATCATCTTGGGCGAAGCAATTCACCGGCCCCCAATGCATTCGGTCATTACGTGTCCATGACCTGCCATTCTGGGTGATCCGTTCCGGAGCTAGGTCGAGGTACCAATATTTAGATTGTCCCGGCAATAAGAAGCGCTTCTGGTACCATTCCGGTACGTAGTGGTTGTGCTGATATTCGCTCTTTTTCGACATGCAGGCTTTTACCGCCCAGCTCGGAAAAAGGTGAGCGTCCGGTGAACGGATTTTGCTGAACGAGCCAGTTAGGCGATGTTCTGGCATTAGAACCAGCATTAGTGCTG
>NZ_JAUQTZ010000169.1:0-12238 GCF_059803845.1 Rhizobium sp. UFLA01-1127
AATGTGAACCGGTTGTTGCGGATGCGGTTGCCGAAGGGGAGCAGCGGATAGCAGGCGGACGCGGGCGCACTTGCATCGTCCGGCGCCGGTCTCAGAAGCGCGATTTTGTTACCATCCACCGCCCAGGAATAGTCGAGCAATATGCCGCCCGAGGTTGATACGCGAACCGAAAACAAGCCGTCGTGCAAATCGATAATGCTCATTGAACGGCTGCCATCCCCTCGCCATCAAGGCCGATCCCGAATGGTCGGGCACCCTATAGTCGCACCCCTTAATGTCAACAGATAGATAGGATTTATTTTTCCCGCGATGCCGGTTTCTCACGAGTTGCCGTCGTGCTTTTCGCAATAACGTCCCGCTTTCTTCTGTGATGCTCGATTTCTGTCGGCAAAGTGGAATAAATAATCATACACAAACATTGACTGGTATGATGTTTTTTCCTATTCACAGCTTGCTGCCGACAAATGGCAGAGCGAGATTTTAGGGAGAGAGATCATGCGCTTTTTCAAAGCAGCCATCCTTGCGGGCGCGTTTGCCGTTCTGGCCGCCGGCTCGGCGCTTGCCGAGGATGTCAAAATCGGATTCATCGTCAAGCAGCCGGAGGAGCCCTGGTTCCAGGATGAGTGGAAATTTGCCGATCAGGCTGCCAAGGAGAAGGGCTTCACACTCGTCAAGATCGGCGCCGAAGATGGGGAGAAGGTTCAGTCGGCGATCGACAATCTCGGCGCGCAGGGTGCGCAGGGCTTCATCGTCTGCACGCCGGACGTCAAGCTCGGCCCTGGCATCGTCGCCAAGGCTGCCGCCAACCAGTTGAAGCTGATGACCGTCGACGACCGTCTCGTCAATGCCGAAGGCAAGCCGCTCGAGGATGTGCCGCATATGGGCATCTCCGCCACCAAGATCGGCGAGACCGTTGGGCAGGCGATAATCGATGAAATCAAGAAGCGCGGCTGGGACATGAAGAATGTCGGCGCGATCCGCGTCTCCTACGATCAGCTGCCGACAGCCGTCGACCGCGTCGAGGGAGCGATCTCGGTCATGAAGGCCGCAGGCTTCCCGGCCGCGAATATCTATGACGCGCCGCAGGCAAAGACCGACACGGAAGCAGCGCTCAACGCCGCGACCACGGTTCTCAACAAGCATGCCGATATCAAGTACTGGGTTGCCTTCGGCCTCAACGATGAAGCCGTGCTCGGTGCGGTCCGCGCCTCGGAATCGGTCGGCATTCCCGCCACCAACATGGTCGGCGTCGGTATCGGCGGTGCGGATTCGGCGATCAACGAGTTCAAGAAGCCTGCCGCGACCGGCTTCTTCGGCACGGTCATCATCTCGCCGAAGCGCCACGGCTACGAGACCGCGCTCGATATGTATGACTGGATTGCCAACGGCAAGGAGCCGCCGAAGCTGACGCTGACCTCCGGTTCCCTAGCGCTGCGCGGCGATTACGAAAAGGTTCGCAAGGATCTCGGCATCGAATGATCATCCCACAAGGATGATATCCGTCCGGCGGCATCGTTGCCCCCGGACCTTCTCTCGATGGAGCAAGCATGGCTTTCCTTGAATTCAAGGGCATTTCCAAGGGCTATCCGGGTGTCCAGGCACTGGCCGACGTCTCTTTTGATGTGGAAAGGGGCGCGGTGCATGGGCTGATGGGCGAAAACGGCGCCGGCAAATCGACGCTGATCCGCATCCTTTCCGGTGATCAGGCGGCGGATGCGGGCAGCATCGTCATCGATGGGGTGGAGCAGCATTACAGTTCCGTCCGCGATGCCTTTCATGCCGGCGTCGTCGTCATCCATCAGGAGCTGCAGCTGGTGCCGGAACTGACCGTCGCCGAGAATCTCTGGCTCGGCCGCTTTCCCGGGAAGGCTGGCGTGATAGACGGCAAGACGCTGGTCGAGACCGTTCGCACCAAACTCAAGGAAATCGGCATCGATGTCGATCCCGCCGCCAAGGTTTCCTCGCTGTCGATCGGTGCGCGCCAGATGGTGGAGATCGCCAAGGCCGTCATGGTCGATGCGCGGGTGATCGCGCTTGACGAACCGACCTCGTCGCTCTCCTCCCGCGAAAGCGAAATCCTGTTTTCCCTGATCGACCGGCTGAGAGCCAACGGCACCGTCATTCTCTATGTTTCGCATCGCCTGGATGAAATCTTCCGGCTCTGCGACAGCCTCACCGTTTTGCGCGATGGCAAGCTTGCGGCGCATCATCCTGACATCGCCGATACGACGCGGGATCAGATCATCGCGCAAATGGTCGGCCGGGAGATCAGCAATATCTGGAACTGGCGCGAGCGGCCGCTCAGCGAGGTGCGCCTCGAGGTCAAGCAACTGTCGGGCTCGAAGCTTCGCAATCCCATCAGCTTTTCCGTCCGCAAGGGCGAAATTCTGGGCTTCTTCGGCCTGATCGGCGCCGGGCGAAGCGAGATGGCACGCCTTCTCTATGGCGCCGATCATCGTCTCCAGGGCAGCGTCTCGATCGACGGCATTGCCGTCGCGCCGAACAATCCGAAGGCTGCCATCAGCGCCGGCATGGTTCTCTGCCCCGAGGACCGCAAGTTCGACGGCATCATTCAGGGGCGGTCGATCGAGGAAAACATTACCATCTCGTCAAGGCGGCATTTCTCGCCCTTCGGCGTCCTCAATCCGAAAAAGGAAGCCTCCGTCGCCGATCAGTTCATCGCCAAACTCAGGGTCCGCACGCCCTCACGCCGGCAGGATATCGTCAATCTGTCGGGCGGCAATCAGCAGAAGGTCATCCTCGGCCGCTGGCTTTCCGAACAGGGTGTCAAGGTACTTGTCATCGACGAGCCGACGCGCGGTATCGATGTCGGTGCCAAGTCGGAAATTTACGAAATCCTCTATGAGCTGGCAGCCGGCGGGATGGCGATCATTGTCATTTCCAGCGAGCTTCCCGAGGTCATGGGTATTTCGGATCGCATCATGGTCATGTGCCAGGGCCGAGTTGCCGCCAATGTCGCGCGTCCCGATTTCGACGAACGCGCCATTCTGACTGCGGCCCTGCCCGACAAGAATGCCGCCGGCACAATCTAATTCAGGAATGGTAGTGATGAATTCGTTGAAAAAGCTTCTTCTCGGCGAACAGGGTCTGGTGGTGATCTTCGCGATCGCGTTCATGATCGTCTCGCTCTTCGTTCCGAGCTTCCTGACGGAGCGTAACATGCTCGGTCTGCTGCAGTCGGTCGTGACCATCGGCATCGTCGCCTGCACCATGATGTTCTGCCTTGCCTCGCGCGACTTCGACCTGTCTGTCGGCTCGACCGTCGCCTTCTCGGGAATGATCGCCGTTATGGTGTCGAACTCGACCGGCTCCATCCCGGTCGGCCTGCTGGCGGCACTGATCTGCGGCGGCCTCGTCGGCGTCGTTAATGGCGTCGTCATCGCCAAGTTCCGCATCAACGCTCTGATCACCACGCTCGCCACCATGCAGATCGTACGCGGTCTGGCCTTGATCGCCTCGGACGGGCGCGCCGTCGGCATCAACGATCCGGCCTTCTATCAGCTGGCGCTGTCGCGCTTTCTGACGGTGCCGACGCCGATCTGGATCATGGTGCTGCTGTTCATCGTCTTCGGCTTCGCGCTCAATCGCACTGTTTTCGGCAAGAACACGCTTGCGATCGGCGGCAATCCCGAGGCGTCGCGCCTTGCCGGCGTCAATGTCGTCAACATGCGGATCTGGATCTTTGCCTTGCAGGGGCTTGTCTGTGCCATCGCCGGCATTCTGCTCGCTTCCCGCATCACCTCGGGTCAGCCGAATGCGGCAACCGGGCTCGAATTGTCCGTCATCTCCGCCTGCGTGCTCGGCGGCGTGTCGCTGGCGGGTGGCCGAGCGGCGATGACGGGCGTCATTGTCGGCGTTCTCATTATGGGTATCGCCGAAAACGTGATGAACCTGCTCAACATCCAGGCCTTTTATCAATATCTCGTGCGCGGCTGCATTCTGCTGATCGCCGTTCTGCTTGACAATCTGCGCTCATCGGCGGCAGGGCATCGCGCCCGCTTATGACGACCAGATTCCTTGGGAGAAGTTTGCCGGGCTTGCAGTTGCGCATTGATGCCTCGGCGTGGTGCTGCTCATGATTGCCGCCGGGCAAGCGGAAGGGAGTGCAGGTGATGACTAGGCGTTTGGGGTCTTTGCGCACGACGCAGGGTGGGGGCACGCCTGAACAGGGGAGGCGCACCGTGCGCGAGGAACTGTTGAAGAAACTCATCGGACAGATCGTATCTGGTGCCCTTGCGGAGGGTTTGATCCTCCCCAATGAAGCCGAGCTCTCGGAGGTCTATGGCGTTAGCCGCACCAGCCTGCGTGAAGCCATGCAATATCTCTCGGCGCTCGGAATGGTCCGCTCGCGCACCCGCGCCGGCACGACGGTGCTGCCGCGGGAAAACTGGAACTATCTGGATCCGCTGGTTCTCGACGCCACGCTGGCGCTTAGCAATGACCGCCGCTTCTATGATTCCCTCCTAGACGCGCGACAGGTGCTGGAGCCTGCGGCCGCCGCACAGGCTGCTGCCAATGCCACCGCAAAGCAGCTCGCACAGATCGCCGAGGCTTTCGAGGATATGGTCGCCGCCAATGCCCGTGACAACGAGGCATGGAGCCAGGCGGACCTGGAGTTTCACACCGCCATCATCAATGCTAGCGGCAATTGGGTCTTCCGCCAGTTTGCTACCGCCATCCGGGCGGCTCTGCTGGCAAGCTTCCGCCTGACCAACAGGGCCAGCCAATCGCACGAATATGCCATCGCCCGGCATCAGGATGTTTTGGATGCGATCCGCATGCGCCGTCCAGACGCTGCCCGCTTTGCCATGGAGCAGCTTATCGGAACGGCCAGAATGGAGCTGAGCGATGCTCTGCGCGCCGCCAAGCCCAAGGAACGATCGAATTAAATTCGCGTCGCTTTCCGGCAAGTCGACCTGGATCGGAAAGTCAGGCGGGTTTTCCATAACACGCATCGGAGGGAAAAGGGTGCCCCTGTTTGGACGTTAAGCGAGACTACAACCGGTCTCCTCGCTTGAATTAAATATCGGGAGCCTCAAAAGCAGCGCTATGCCTTCTTCTTGCGCACAGAGTCTGCGACCGTCACCTACTTAGGGATATGCTTGAGGCCGAAAAAAGGCGTTGGCGATGGTGCGACAGGGCATAGCTTAGCCTCTTCACGCATAACGAGCAGGATGGCCGCGTCGTCAACTAAAGGTACATTAGTAGGTAAATTCCCGCGGCGGTTGATCCTGATGGGAATAGAAATCGCGAGCCACGAGGTCTGGCGCCACTACTCTTCCGCAACGAAAATTGACATTTGGTGGAACATTTACGGAGTTTCGCCGTACTTTATCGAAGGGGCGCAAGGCTTATCGCCGCCGATGGGATCCAAATTCCGAGATAAAGCTACTTGCACCGGGTAGAACCCGATTGAGAACAATCGTCAGCTTTAAAAGGAGGAGTGCTGTGCCAAAGACCGCAAGAATTCCCCGCGTCGTTTCACACGACGAGCACGTCGTTACGGCGAAGGAAGCGCTCGAGGCTTCCTTTTTCAGGCTGGAGCAGGAGGTCGAGATCCGCTTGGTAGCCGCAGCTCTGCGTGCTGGATGGCCGGCAGACGAAGCATTGGATGCGATCGATCAGCTCCGGGCGGAAGAAAGTGGACAATGAGCCGCCAAAGAACGATGCACCTGTTTTCGCCGCGGCGGGTCAATGCCTACGGGCCGCTTCCCCCGATATCGTAGGGATGCAGCTGTGATCCATATTTGTCTTATGCCGGTGCATGAAGGCCCACGATGTTGCCATGATGCGGCAATTCTATAAAACCTCCGGGTGGAGCACGGGTGCCCTATCGATGCGAACTAACGAAACTCGTTTAATGACGAATATCAACGGATGAGACAATTAGAATGACGAATTTTTTGGAAAAATGGTCCTCCAGGAAGTCTGACAAGCCGAAGACGGGCACACGCAGCGCCGTCGATGCTTTCCGCGTCAGGGTCGCCGAGCAGAAGGCATATCTGGCCGAGTTTGAAGCCGATGCCGCCGGTTTCAACAAGTGGCGGTCAACCTGGTTTCAGCGCGTGCCCGGCGGCTTCGGCGTGACTATCGGCCGGGACGCGATCGATGCGGGCCAGGGGCTAAACTATGTTGTCGTAGAAACCACCGCACAGGTCGCGGAGTTCCTTGACGATCTTCTCCAGCATGCCGATAGCGATGTTTCGTTTCAGACGGCGCTTGAGGAAAATCGTGCGCGTCGCGCAGAGCTTCTGAACAGCGCCAAGGCGAAGACCAAAGCGCCTGCAACGAAGGCAGCTGCTCGCAAGCCGGCGACCGCGAAGGCAACGGAAGCAAAACCGGCGTCGGACCGGACCGAAGCTGACAAGCCGAAGCGCGGGCGCAAGGCAAGGGTATAAGACATCCGGCACGAAGAGGCCTGCGCATGCAGGCCTCTCTGACGCTTTACGAGTTCTCTAGGCTGTCGGCGTGTAAGTTTGCGCCGCCTGGATCTCGGTCCGGTCTGGGCCAAAATACGCGCTCAGTTAAGCCAAGCGTTGAGACATGTATGCGGGTGGGCATGCGCGGAGCCTCGTGATGATGTAACCTCAAGCGCTAAAGACAGGAGCTTGCTTGAGGAATCGCAACATGGCTGACGAGGAGACAGTCATCATAGGCGCAGGGCCGGCCGGGTTGGCATGCGCCGCAGCGCTCCGTGCAAGAGGCCGCCGTTCCATTATCCTTGAAGCGACGAACAGGCTGGGCGCCTCGTGGCGGAGACACTACGATCGCCTTCACCTCCATACTGACAAAAGTCACTCAGCGCTTCCGGGAAGGCCGATGCCCGCCGACTATCCAAAATATCCGTCGCGACTGCAGGTCATCGACTACCTCGAAAGCTATGCGTGGGCGAACGACCTTCACATTCTCACTGACAAGACCGTCGCATGCATAGCCAAAAAGACGGACTGGATTGCCGAGACTACCGATGGCGATGTGTTCCAGGCGACAGCTGTCGTAATCGCGACCGGTCTCTCGAGGACACCTGTCAGACCGCATTGGACTGGTCAGGATAATTTTCCAGGGGCCATCATTCACTCTTCCGAATACCGTAACGCTTGCGCCCTCGGCGCGGGTCGAATCCTAATAGTCGGCTTCGGAAACTCCGCAGGAGAGATTGCGCTGGAATGTGCCGAAGCGGGTCTTGATGTCGCCATGTCGGTCCGCGGTCCGGTCAATATCGTTCCGAGGGAGATGTTTGGTGTGCCAAGCGCGACGATCGCCATCGTTCAACAGCGATTTCCGTACAGAATGATCGACGCATTTAACGCGCCCTTTCTGCATCTACGCTATCGCGATATCGAGGAGCTGGGTCTCAAGCGCTGCCGGCAAGGCCCTCTGACCAGGATGATAGAGCAAGGTCGGACTCCCTTGATCGACATTGGTACCATCGCGAAGATCAGGGATGGTCGGATCAGGGTGTATCCTGGCATCGAATTGTCGGAGGGTGCGAACGTCTTCTTCGCCAATGATCGGTCTGCGGAATTCGATGCGATTGTGTTGGCGACAGGCTATACGCCGTCTCTGGAGACGCTTTTGCCTAACTTGACAGAACGGTTTTCGAATGCGGGAAAGCCGGCACGGGGCGAGCTTCAACCGGGGAATGACGGTGTCTGTACTTCTGCGGCTTTAACCCCGCCACGACAGGCCTGCTTCGCCAGATTGGCATCGAGGCGTCGCAAATCGCAAACTCGATCGCGGCGGTTGGCACGCAAGCTGTTTTATTTCGACGGAGTTGAAATGGCAAAAATCGCATAGATTGGCGTCGTTTCGCGATCTCGAGCAGGACGATCCAAAACGCAGTCTAAATGCGCGGCGATGACCTCGTGATCGCTTCCTGGAGATGATGACAGCAACAGTACGGATGTGAACGAGCTCTTGCGCAGCACTCCCCCTTAGACCGGCAGGCTGGAACAATATTCCAGTTTGGCAGTTAATCATGAGTGAAATTAAGGAGGATACGCAAATGCGAAAGATTATTATTGCCTGCGCGGCCGCTATCACCATCGGTGCTGCTTTGCCTGCGGCCGCTGAAGAGGTCATCGTCGACGGGCCTTCCTATGATCAAGGCTATCGTCACCATCGTCATCACCATCCTTATGTCGCGCTAAGTGATCGGGGCATCGCTGTCGGATCGGTTCGCGATCGCGACCGTTACGATCGCTATAATGACCGCGGTCGATGCATGACACGGAGCGTCACCCGCACGGATGAAAACGGCGATCAGGTTACCAGAACCATGCGGCGCTGCGAATAAAGCGGCAATGCGCGTTCACTAAAGCTTGTCGCATCTAAATGGCCTCTTACCTTGCGCCTTAAAGTAGTTTCGACACTCTTCGACGTCGATCTCTTCCTCAATCGCAAGGATATTTGACGGCCTCGGCGAAGCTCCACCGTCGCACAGGCTTCGCCAGCAAGCATATATTCGGTCCACCATCAAACGCCATCCTGTCCCGCAAGCGGCGTCAAGCAGGCCGGTGGTCCCGTCTGACGTCACGACTTCGGGCTGCAAAAATAGCTCTCCTACGCCGTTTCCGGTGGAAGAATCGATGAGACAGACACGCAATGGTGGAATGATGGACTGCCGGAACATCGCCGTGGAGGCCCTTGGCTGCTGGAGAGAGCATAACCGGCTCAGTTCCGCGCGGAAACCAACACGCGGCCGAAGTAGGCGAAGACCTCCTTGACGTGCTCCCCTCATCATAGGTCATTTGCGTCCGGTCCTTACAACGTTGCAGCTCAATGAATGGCACCTGTTCCACCATAGATGCCTGAAAGCCGCCTGTATGGAAGCTGCCCCAAATCGGTCATTCCGTTCAGACAGGCCGGTGTCCGCTACGGAGGAATTTCAAACGAATAGCGTTTGCAATAACAGGGCCGACAGTTCGATTTCGTTCAAGAGCTTAGATCATCTTCCGAAGGCGCTTAGTGCTGCCGCGGAGCATCTCCATGTCAGCCACTGTTTGATAAGCTGGGGCACCAGAGTGGCTGTCACTTTTTCATTTCAAAGATGTCGCTTCCGGTGGCAATGCGAGTAGCGGACGGAGTTGCGTTGGGCCTAAGACCGATTTCAGAGGTTGTAGTATATGCAAAGAAGAATCTGATATGTTGCTGTATTTGTGAATGGATATACCTATAGATTCGTAATAATAGTCAATTTCCATCCTGAGGTGGCGAAATGAAGGACTGAAGCTAAATGGCTCTTCCGTCGAAAAAATTGCCTCGAACATTTCTGATGGCGATCCTGACGTCCCTTCAAAAGGCGTTCTTCAGCATGGCGATTACGAGTGCCGTGATCAGCGTACTCGCCCTCACAGGTTCCTTTTTTATGCTTCAGGTCTACGACCGTGTCATTCCCGGTCACAGCCTTTCGACACTGGTCGGTATTGCGATCATTGCGGCAACCCTTTTCTTGTTTCACGGTGTTCTTGAACTGTTGCGTTCGATGCTCCTGGGCCGCGTTGGTGTGGCGCTGGACGAGCGGATGAACGGTAAGGTCTTTGCCTCGCTGGTGCTTCAGCCACAAATAATGCCGGCGGCAGGAGATGGAATGCAGTCGGTTCGCGATCTGGACAGAGTTCGGTCTTTTCTCTCCAGTACCGGTCCGATCACCCTGTTCGACCTGCCATGGATACCGCTTTATCTCGGACTGTGCTTTCTTTTCCACTTCTGGATCGGGCTGACCGCGACCTGCGGCGCCATCGTCCTCATCGTTCTGGCGGTCCTCGCCGAGATCTTGTCGCAACGGCCGGCAGCCGAGGCGGCCAAACGGTCGGCAGCGCGCCTTGCCTTTGCTGAAGGTGCACGACGAAACTGGGAAGCGGTTGTCGCCATGGGTTTCGTCGGTCGGATGGCGGAGCGATGGGCTGATCTCAACGGCGCCTATCTCGAAAATCAACTTGCCGCCGCCAACGTCACTGGAATTCTGACGACCACGTCGCGCATCCTTCGGATGATGCTTCAGTCTGCCGTGCTTGCGGTCGGCGCGGTTCTCGTCATCCGGCAGGAAGCGACGGGGGGCATCATGATCGCAAGTTCGATCCTCGTCAGCCGGGCGCTCGCACCGGTGGAGCTTGCTATCGGCCAATGGAAAGGATTTGTTGCTGCGCGGCAAAGCTGGTTGCGCCTTGTCAGACTGCTGGAAATCCTGCCCGCTGGAGACTGGAGCGTCAGCTTGCCGGCACCCAGATCAAAATTGACCGTAGACAGTCTGAGCCTCGCCTCTCCAGGCAGCCGTGAGCTCATCCTTCGCAACATCTCGTTTGACATATCGGCCGGGACCGTATTGGGGGTCATTGGTCCCAGCGCCTCGGGAAAGTCGTCGCTTGCCCGTGCGGTCACCGGACTATGGCCCACGACGACCGGCTCGGTACGCCTTGATCATGCCGCTCTCGCGCAATGGGATTCCTCGGAACTTGGGCGCCACATCGGCTATCTTCCACAGGACGTCGGCCTCTTCGATGGTTCGATTGCCGAGAACATCGCCCGCTTTGAAAAGCAGCCTTCATCGGAATTGGTTGTCGCTGCTGCAAAGTCTGCCGGCGTCTATGAGATGATCGTAGAGCTGCCGCAGGGCTTCGATACGATGATCGGGGAGGGAGGCTCTCGGCTTTCCGCTGGGCAGCGGCAGCGCATTGCGCTTGCGCGAGCGCTCTATGGCGACCCGTTTTTGGTGGTGCTGGATGAACCCAATTCCAATCTGGATGCGGAAGGCGACGCGGCTCTGGCCCAAGCCCTGCTCGGCGTCGGTGCGCGGGGCGGCATTGCAATCGTCATCGCCCATCGGCCAAGCGCTTTGGTTGCGGCCGACATGTTGATGGTCATTGCCGCGGGACGGCTGCAGGCGTTTGGACCTAAGGAGATGGTCCTCGGAAAGCCGGTGAAGCAACCGATCAAACAGAATGCGGTCCGACTGAAGGTCGCCGGCGAGGACGCCGGATCATGAGCACAGAAAAGCTGTCACCCAGCGAGCGTTCGATACGCCGGCTTTCCGTTGCGGCGTTCGGCACGATCGTCCTGCTTGTCGGCGTGATCGGTGGCCTTGCTGCGACCACGGAGATCTCGGGTGCGGTCATCGCCCCTGGAACGCTTGCGGTCGACAGCTATGTAAAATCAGTCCAGCATCTCAAAGGGGGGGTCGTCGGCGACATTCAAGTCAAGAACGGTGATCGTGTCGATGCTGGCCAACTTCTGATCCATCTCGACGATACGCAAATGAGAGCCAATCTCGCGATCATAAGAAAACGATTGGAGGAACTGTCCGCGAGGATCGCGCGGCTGGTAGCCGAACGCGATGGCGCGCCCGCGATCGCTTTTCCGGCGGAACTGCTTTCGCGGGCCGGCGAAGATGAAATCTCTCGGACGATCGCCGGCGAGGTACGCCTATTCGAAGATCGATTGGCGTCCAGACAAAGTCGCAAATCACAGCTGAGCGAGCGTATCCAGCAACTGAGGCAGGAGGTGGACGGTCTGGTCGCGCAAGAGAATGGCAAGCGCCAGGAGATCGATCTGATCGCCAAGGAACTTTCCAGCCTTCAGCGGCTGTTCGATAAGGGCATCATCCCGGCGGCGAAGGTCTATGCGCTGCAGCGCGAAAGTGCCAACCTGACTGGAGAACTCGGCAATCTCGTTTCGAGCATCGCACAGGCGAAAGGTAAGATGACCGAGACGGAACTGCAGATCACACAAGTTGACGACGATCACAGCGCCGAGGTGTCAGAGCAATTGCGTCAGGCCCAGAGCGACACCGGGCAATTTATGGAGCGATTGGTCGCCGCGGAGGATGATCTGAAACGCATCGACCGCAGGGCGGCGTCGTCGACCATCTGAGCGTGCATGCAGCGGGTGCCGTGATATCGCCGGGAGAAACCGTTATGCAGATCGTGCCGGATCGGGACGCGCTTGTTGCTGAGCTTAAACTTTCGCCGCAAGATATCGACCAGGTAACCCTCGGGCAGCCGGTCATGCTGAGGTTTTCAGCGTTCAATCAGCGGGATACGCCTCAGCTGAACGCACAAATCACCAAGATTTCAGCTGAACCGACCACCGATCAGCATTCGGGCGCAAGCTACTACGTCCTTCGCGCTCACGTATCAAAGGAAGAGTGGACCCGGCTAGGGAAGTTGACGCCTGTCTCCGGCATGCCGGTCGAGGCCTTCTTGCAGACCGGTGAAAGAAC
>NZ_JAUQTZ010000016.1:0-63403 GCF_059803845.1 Rhizobium sp. UFLA01-1127
GAGATCGAGTACGGCGATGCACTGCTTTTCCAGCTCGCTGCGGTAGGGTTCGGCGGCGGGATCGATCTGGCCGAGGCGGTCGATATTGCCGGAAATGCGCCGCGACAGGGATAGCGCGCGGTCGTCACGCGAGACGAACAGCGTGAAATGCGGTTTGTCCTTGCCAAGTGCCGCGAACTGCCGTCCGAAGACATCAACGTCGAGATCGGGTGACGCCAGCATGACATTCTTGATCTTCGGTGCGACGCGGCCGTTGCGGATTGCCATCTGCCGCAGCGATTCGACCGCAAGCCAGCTACCCATGGAATGCGCCATGACGGTGATATCGCCCACGGCGGGATCGGCGGCAACCCGGCGCAACAATTCCTCGAGCGAGTCTCGCGAATAGTTCGTGCTTTCCTTGTCATAGGCATAATCGAAGATGCTGGCGCGCGACGGCCAGGTGAACACGATCGGCGCGACCTCGGCGTGGGAATCGTGAACGATCTGTGCAAAGCGATAGACCGCGTCTTCATAGCGATTATTGAAACCATGCACGAAGATCAGCACCCGCCTGTTCTTCGGCAATTCCGCATGCAGCCAGCCTCGGCCGTCCGCTTCGGTCGCCAGCGGCTTGACGGCGATCGTGACGAAATTCTTCAGTGGATTGCCCGGCAGGCGGCTCGGCCATTGCACCTGGCCGACCTTGCGATTGGCCTCTGGCGGAATGGAGACGCTGACGGCATCCACCTTCAGCCCGGATCCCCGCTCGCCCGAAAACAGAATGGCCGGGTCCTTGTCCGGCAGGCGTGTCGTCGCAACGAGAAGATCGACCTTCGACGTGCCCGGCACATTTTCACTGACGGGCTGCATGACTCCGATGGGACGACCACATGCGGCCAGCGACAAAGTCGCGGCCACGGCGACAGTTCGGAAAAACACTCTTCCCCATCGGCCGGAATCCGCCACGCGCTGCATCATGCAACCTCTCATTACCGCCAGAAAGCCGCGCTACTCTACGCGTGGATACCCGCCACGCAAGCGACTCCAGCAGCCCGCTGTCTCATGACGCAATGCTAATTTGCGAAAGCATTGCAAAGACGCAACGCAATCGTCCGATACCGCAGGTCACCGATCGTGGCTGAAAATAAAAAAGAGCCCGATGCGGGAAGAGGATGCATCGGGCTCTTGATCCGGATTGGCAACTGGGAGGAGGAGGAGTGTTGCCAATCATTGAAGGAGCGCTGGGAGGAGGAGTGCGCTGCCTTCGAGGGATTAGATATAACGAGAGGGACAGGATGAACAGACCAGCTTTCGCAATGCAGCAATGCATCCAATGCATTGCTTTTGTCGCAGATGCCGGAAATTACGCATAGCAGCGGCATTTCAAGGCTTTCAACGCCTATTTTACAGTCGTTATTTGCCCAGATCCCGAGATTCACATGATCGTGATCGGCATTTTTGCATTGGAATGCCTCTTGCTGGCAATCCGGCCGGCGGGCCACCTCCGCCGGCCGGACGTTTTCCGGCTCAGGCTGCCTTGAACGCCTTCCTGCCCTCTGCGTCCAGCGCGGCAAACTCCTCGTCGGAAAGGACAATATCGACCGCCGCAGTATTTTCCTCGAGATGCCTGACCTTGCCCGTTCCGGGGATCGGCAGCATGACGGGACTGCGCTTCAGCACCCAGGCAAGAGCGATCTGGCTCGGGGCGGCATTGTGTTTTTTCGCGATGGTATCGAGCAGCGAACCTTCCCTGGCGAGATCGCCGGCGGCCAGCGGGAACCAGGGAATGAAGCCGATGCCGTGCTTTTCGCAATAGTCGAGCACGTCTTCGCTAGTACGATCGACGAGATTGTAGCGGTTCTGCACCGTCACGACCTTGAAATGCTTCGAAGCTGCCTCGATGTCGGCAACGGAGACTTCGCTCAAACCCGCATGACGGATGATGCCGTCGTTCAACAGCGATTTCACGGCATCGAACTGCTCGGCCGCCGGCACCTTGGAGTCGATTCGGTGCAACTGCCAGAGATCGATGCGGCCAACGCCGAGATTGCGCAGGCTCTTGTGCGCCTGCTGGATCAGATATTCGGGGCGGCCCAGAGGCACCCAAACGTTCGGGCCGGTGCGGGTGAGCCCGCCCTTGGTCGCGACGACAAGACCGTGGCCATAGGGGTGGAGCGCCTCCTTGATCAGACGTTCCGACACGTCAGGGCCATAGGAATCGGCCGTATCGATGAAATTGATGCCGAGCTCCGGCAGACGCCTCAGCGTGCGGACGGCTTCGTCGCGATCCTCCGGTTCACCCCAGATACCTGCGCCGGTGATGCGCATGGCGCCGAAACCGAGGCGATAGACGGGGAGGTCACCGCCGATCTTGAACTGACCGGACTTGGCTGCGTCGAATTCTGACATGGTTCTGGTCCCTTTTGCTGATCTGAAATGGATCTGGCATTTCGGCATCCGTGGAGGAGCCGGGATGTGACGGATAAATCGAGGGCTTCGCGAGGGAGAGATGCTGTCGCGATCCGATATTAGATGGGTCGCAGCGCAGCATATACAATGCACCGATGCGCTCGCGGGTCTGGCGGCGCTTGCGCGCACGCCGGCCTTCCTTCACCGCGACATCGGCATCATGCTTCTTTGCCATCCGCTATCCTTGCCCCGTTCCGCATCCGTCACGCGGCGCCTCCACACCAGCTAGCCGGCTCCAGCGCCTGGGGCAACTCCAGGAAAAGTGCGCAGCAGCTTCCGTCCGGAATTGCGCAAAAACAAAAGGATAGAGCGTTTTCGCGCTTCGAGGAAACGCGGATGCTCTAAGCGCTTATTCCGGCGCTGTCTCCCGCACCACGATATTTGGAACCGGCAATCGGGAGCTCCAGCGGGTTTTGCCGCGATATCCTGTAGACGCCGGCGGGCGGAATATTGCGCACCGTGCTGCCGATCCGCGTTCCCTTCAGCCCGAGGCTCTCGAGAACCAGCTTCGGCACCGGACAGCGCGGACCGTAGGTGAACTGATAGAAGGCGCCGCCCGGCTTCATCGCCTCGAAGGCACCTCCGACGATGGCCGCGACCTTCTCAGGCGGCATGGACAGCAGCGGCAGACCGCTGACGACGGCACCGAAGGGAGCATCGTCGAAAAGGCCGCACTGGGCGAGCTGCGCCGCATCCATCTGCACCACCCGCGCCTCGGGAAAACGCCCGCGCAGGCGAACGGCAAACTCTTCGCCGAACTCAACGAGCGTCAATGCGCTTTCCGGAATACCACGCGCCAGCAAAGCCCGTGTGAACACACCGGTTCCCGGTCCAAGCTCAAGGATCGGACCCGTCAGCGGCTCGATCTCCTGTGTCATCAACCTGGCCAGCCGCTCGCTCGACGGCGCGACCGCCGCAACCCGCATCGGATCGCTCACCCAGGAGCGGAAAAACCGCACAAAATCAGCGCATGAGGTTTTTGTCGTCATTCCGCGAATCCAATCTTCGGCTACGGTATCGAATGTGGCGAGATGTGGGCTGAGCAGCATGGCAATTCAAAGGCATGCCATGGCGTCAGGCACCGAAAATCATTGATATGCAGGCATTTCGGCAGTCTTGCCGGATATGAATTCTCATTTATTGCAAACTTGCACTCAGCGTATAAGCGGCCGGGCGCAATAGGCAACGCCAAATCTCTCGCAGGGGTTCCGCGATGCCAGGCTGGTGCAAGAGCCGTCATTGCCTCTTGCACCGACGCCGGGGCCAAAGAGGCGCTTGCCAAAATACGGGCGACACCATGTACGGACCGAAATACGGTTTCTACGAACTCAAAGAGCTGTCGGTGCGCGCCGCGATCGCCGCTCATGCCCGTGATCAGCCGATCTGCCGGCGGCTACGGAGTGCCTCGGAGCTGTTGACGGGTTGACGATGCTCCTTCCCTCTACGCCCCTGTAACAAATCCCTCCCCGCAGAACGGAGAGAGGGATTTCAATGCTTGCGCAAGTACATCCGGCGCGATAGATAGAAAGCCTACCTACATATTCCCCGCGAGGCCCTATGAGCAAAGTCGACCGCCCTCATGTGATCGAAGATGCCTATGAACTGGCCGAGGCGCTGCGCCCCGCACTCCATCGCCTGTACCGGCAATTGCGCCGCGAGAGCGACGAAGCCGGGCCGTCGCCGCTGCATGCCCTGCTGCTTGCCGCCATCATGCGCCAGCCAGGCATCGGCGTTGTCGAGCTGGCGCGGATGGAGAGGCTGCGCGGACCGACGATTTCAGGCCATGTGAAGGCCATGGAGCGGGACGGCCTTATTGCCCGTTCGGAGCCGGATCCAAGCGACCGGCGCCGCATCGGCCTTGTGGCGACGGAGAAGGGGGAGGAGGTCATCCGCCGTCTGAAACAGCGCAGAACCGACTGGCTCGCTTTCGAACTCGGCAAACTTTCGCCCGCGCAGCGTGACGCTATCCGCGCCGCAATCGCGCCGCTCATGGAGATCGGACAATGAATACGGCTCGCCTGGATACCGTCCCGCCATCCGCTCCCGCGGCAGGCGACCCGCCGGATCGTCGCGAGATCCGCGCCGTCATACTCGGTCTGATGATCGTTCTCGGCCTCGGGGCGATCGACCAGAGCATCGTTGCGACCGCGCTGCCGCGCATCGTCAGCGATCTCGGCGGATTGACGCATCTCTCCTGGGTCGTCAGCGCCTATGTGCTCGCCTCGACCAGCACCATGCCGCTTTATGGCAAGCTCAGCGACCAATACGGCCGCAAGCCGATGATCTACGCGGCGATCCTCATCTTCCTTCTC
The DNA here is from genome assembly GCF_059803845.1 of Rhizobium sp. UFLA01-1127. Taxonomy (NCBI): domain Bacteria; kingdom Pseudomonadati; phylum Pseudomonadota; class Alphaproteobacteria; order Hyphomicrobiales; family Rhizobiaceae; genus Rhizobium; species Rhizobium sp. UFLA01-1127. The sequence continues at coordinate 4,764 of NZ_JAUQTZ010000016.1, forward strand.
GGCTCGGTGCTGAGCGGCATGGCGCAGACGCTGATGCAGCTCATCATCTTCCGGGCGATCCAGGGCATCGGCGCCGGCGGGTTGCTGCCGCTGGCGCAGATCATCATCGGCGACATCGTGCCGCCGGCGAGACGCGGCCGCAATCAGGGTTCGATCGCGGCCGTCTTCGCCGTCTGCAGCGTCATCGGTCCGATCGCCGGCGGCGTCATCACCGATCTCCTGTCGTGGCACTGGATCTTCTACGTCAACCTGCCGATCGGCGCCGTCGCCCTCGTCATGATCGGCCGGGCGCTGAAGCGGCCGCACCATGCTCGCAGCCGCCGCATCGACTATCTCGGTGCGGCCCTGCTGACGAGCTGTACGACCAGCTTCCTGCTGGTGCTCGCGCTCGGCGGCAACGAATGGGCTTGGAACTCGCCCCAGATTTTCGGCCTTTCCGCGCTTGCGCTCGTTCTCTTCGTCTTCTTCATTCTGCATATCCGGCGCGTGCCGGAGCCGGTGCTGCCGCCCGATCTCTTCCGCAACCGGCTCTTCGTCATCGCCTGCATCGTGCTCGCCCTGACTTTCATGGGCATGCTGGGGGCAAGCCTCTTTTTTCCGCTGTTCTTCCAGATGGTCATGGGAGTCAGCGCCTCGCATTCCGGCCTGCTCACAGGCCCGCTGATGATCGGCGTCGTCATCTCCTCCATGGTCAATGGGCGCGTGCTGCTGCATCGCTTCGGGCGCTACAAGCCGGCGCAGATCTGCGGCCTGAGCCTTGCGACGGCCGCCTTTGCGGTGCTCGCCTGGGCCGCAGCTGCCAGCCGGGGATTCTGGACCATCGAGCCGACCATTTTTGCCCTCGGCCTCGGCCTTGGCCTCGTCATGCCCACCATGACGATCGCGGTGCAGAATGCCCTGCCTCTTGCCCACCGCGGCGTGGGCACGGCGACGCTTGCCTTCTTCCGCTCGCTCGGCGGCCTCATCGGCGTCACCGGCTCCGGCGCAATCCTCGCCTATCGCGTCCAGACCGCCGGCGCACTGGATGGGATGCATGTAGCGTCCTTGACCGAAGCCGGCATGAAACGGCTCGCCACCGCCTCCCCCGAGGCCCATGCCGCGGCGATAGCCCTCTATCGTCATGCGATTGCCATGACCTTTGCAACGGGCACAGCCATCGTGGCATTGGCGCTCCTCGCACTGCTCTTCCTGCCGGAATTGCCGCTGGCGACGGATCATGGAGCGGAAGCCAAGCGTGAGGGCTGATTAGCGCCACTTTAGGAAAAGTGCGTTTTCTGCCCGGAACCGCGTAAGAACGAAAGGATAAGAAGTTTTCGCGATTCGAAGGAAAGCAGAAATGCCCTAACGCGGAGAAGGGTCAGAATGCCTAGCTGCATGCGCCAGACGTCGAACGTCCCAAGCGAACTAATACGCCGGCACCAAGGCCGATAGGCAAGTCAAAATCTACATGAATGAAATGGCGCACCCGAAGAGATTCGAACTCCTGACCCCCAGATTCGTAGTCTGGTGCTCTATCCAGCTGAGCTACGGGTGCGTGGCCGAAACGGAAGAAACCGTTGGCGTGGGCGGTTCTCTAAAGCGTCCCTTGAGGGAATGCAAGTGGATTTCTGAAAAAGATCGCAATTTTCGTGCATATCGACGTCAAGTGGCTGAAAACCATCAGCTTTCTTGCAAGCTTCTGCTGCGATAATCGTCGAGCGATACCGGGCGGTCGGGAATTTCGATGCGGAACTGGGTGCCGGCAGCCGGCTTTTCGACGAGCGCAATGGTGCCGCCATGGGCAAGCACGAGTTCACGGGCGATCGCCAGGCCAAGGCCCGTGCCGCCGGAGCGGGCCGAGCCGCGGAAAGCCGTGAAGAGATTTTCACGCGCCTTTTTCGGCATGCCAGGCCCGGTGTCATCGATGGTGATGCTGACAACGCTGCCGATCCGATGCGCCGAAACCGTAATCCGCCTGACGCTATCGGGCTCGGCCTCTCTGAAAGCGATCAATGCCTGATGGGCATTCCGGCAGAGATTGTGGATCACGCGGAAGAGCTGCTCGCTGTCGGCATCGACCTCCAGATCGGGGCTGAGCTGCTCGACGAACTCGATGCCGCTATCCGGATCGATCGCCAGGATATCGCGCACCTCTTCGATCAGCTCTAATATGCGGATCTTGCGCCGGCGCGGCGCCGATTCGGAGGTCTGGCCATAGGAGAGGACCTCGGTCGTATAGCCGACGGCGCGATCGATGGTGCGCAGCAGCTTCGGCGCGAAACGCTTGACCATAGGGTCGTCGACATCGACCAGGCGATCCGACATCAGCTGGGCGGCAGAGAGGATATTGCGCATATCGTGATTGATCTTCGACACGGCAAGGCCGAGCGCCGCCAGGTTCTTCTGCTGCTTCAGCGTCTTCTGCAATTGCGATTGCATCGCGGCGAGATGCCGGCCGGCCACTGCAAGCTCGTCACGCCCCTTATCCGGCGCAAGAATACGGCCGGGATCTTCCGGATCGTCCGCATAGGCCTGCATGCTGTCCGTCAGCCGGCGGATCGGGCGGATCATCATGCGGTTGATGGCAAAGAAGATCAGCGTCGCAGTGAACAGCGAGATCAGAATGGAGACGAAGAACACGCTGGTCGAATAGGCGAGCATCGCATTGCGCAGGCGGGTATCCTTCAGCACCACCTCGATGCCCGTATTGGCGTCGCCGCCGACCGGACCGAAAACGCGGATGATGCGGTTGCCGCCGAACAGCAGCGTATCCAGCGCATCCTTGATCGCGGTGAGCTGAGACACGTCGCCGAGGTCGTATTTCTCATCGACGGAAGCCGGCATCTCGGCTGTTGCCAGCAGGCGTGACGTGCCGTCCTTGCGCAGAACGATGGCCCGCGTGCCCGTCGCCATCAGCGTTTCCTTCTGCAGCGCGCGCGGCAGTTCGGCCGGCTGCAGGCCGTCGATGACGATAGCGGCGGCTGCGGCAGTGTTCAGCCGATCCTCCAGCCAGCGCAACCGCATATTGGCGACGGACGGCACGAAAATCAGCACTTCCGCCAGCGAAATGAAAACGACGGTGAGGACGAGGAGCTTACCCGAAAGGCCGCCGAAGATGCCTGTCGGACGGCAAAACTGGGACAGGCGGCCCTTCTCGACCTTGCCGTCCTTTGCGGCGCCCTTGTCCTGCCCACTGTCCATTTCAATTGTCCCGCTTCGCTGGAAAGCGACTTGATGCAATCTGGTCGAAACTAAATAATAGGCGATTGTGGGCTTTTTTCCAATCGGCCGAGGATTTTGAAAAAGAAGAAGGCCGGCAGCGGCGCTCAGGCGCTGCAACCAGCCTCACCGAGCCGACCTCATATCTGCAAGATCAGAATTCTTCCCAGCCCTGCCTCGCGGCAGCCGGTGCAAGCGCCCCGCCGCCGAAAGCGGTTGCGACCTTGTTGATCATGCTTCGTGCCGGCGAAGCGGCCGGACGATGCGTTTCGGCACGCGCGGGCACCGGCACCGAAACATTGACAGCATCGACCTTGAAGCGGGAGACGAGATGGACAAGACCATCCGCTTCGGCCGCCAGCCGATGGGTCGCAGCCGAGGTTTCCTCGACCATGGCGGCGTTGCGCTGCGTGACTTCATCCATCTGGTTGACGGCCTTGTTGACCTCTGACAAGCCGGTTGCCTGCTCGCGCGCTGCCGTTGCGATCGAGTGGATATGATCGTTGATCTTGAGGACCCTGGCTTCGATGGAGGACAGCGCCTCCCCCGTCGCCTGCACCAGCTTGACTCCGACATGCACCTCGTCACCGGACTTGCCGATCAGGGCCTTGATATCCTTGGCGGCCGTGGCGGAACGTTGGGCGAGTTCGCGCACTTCCTGAGCAACGACGGCAAAGCCTTTACCCGCTTCACCGGCGCGTGCGGCCTCGACGCCGGCGTTCAGCGCCAGCAGGTTGGTCTGGAACGCGATATCGTCGATCACGCCGATGATCTGGCTGATCTCGCCCGATGCCTGCTCGATACGGCCCATGGCGTCGATCGCGTTGCGGACGACCGTGCCGGAGCGTGCGGCATCGTCCTTCGCTTCGCCGACCATGACGCTTGCCTCACGCGCCCGTTCCGTCGAATTCTGCACGACGGAGGTGATCTCATCGAGCGCTGCCGACGTCTCCTCCAGCGCTGCCGCCTGCTGTTCGGTACGCTTGGAGAGGTCATCGCTCGCGTGACGCAGTTCGTTGGTATTGGAGTTGATCGAGCCGGTGGTCTCCCGCACTTCGCGCATGGTGCTCTTGAGCGTTGCGAGCGTCGTGTTGACGTTCTGCTGCAGCTCGGCGAAAGCGCCCTGGAACTCGCCCTTCATGGCCTGCGTCAGATCGCCCTCCGCCAAGCTCGCGATGACACGGCGGACCTCGCCGACCCCCGTATCCACGCTGACCAGCAGCTCGTTCACATTGCGGGCGAAGCGATTGAGGTTGACGTCGCCATAGTCCTTGTCGATGCGCCGGCTGAAATCGCCGGCCGCAGCAGCAGAGACCGCCAGGGACATGCTCGACTGAAGCTCGTCGCTTTTGGCGCGCATGGCCGTTTCCTCGGCATTCATACGGCGCACGGCATTGCCGTTTTCCTTGAAGACATCGACGGCGGCAGCCATTTCGCCGATCTCGTCGCGGCGCCCGGCAAACGGCACCTCTATATCGAAATGACCTTCCGCGACCTTCTTGATCGCCTCGGTCACCTTGCGGATCGGACGGCTCAGATGAACGGTGCCGATGTAGGCGCCTAATCCGATACCGGTGCCAATGCCGGCGACCATGATGCCGAGGACGACCGTCAGGATGCTGGTGTGGAAAGTCGTGATCTCTGCTTCCGCCGCGGCGAGTTCGGCCTTGTCCGTCTGGACGACCGCATCGATCTCGGCCTGGAAGGCCTTGCGATTGGCGCGGTTGGCTTCGTTGTTCCCTTGTTTGCCGGCCGCCTCGGGGCCGTCGGTCACGCCGAGCCTGGCGGTCTCGGTGCGAAAGGTGCGAAACTCCTGGGCGCGAGCCTGCAATTTGGCAAAATCCGGCTTCTGCGCGTCAGGAACCAGGGGCGCCCAGGCCGCAAGCACCTTGTCGATCTCGTCGAGATCGACCGTCAGCCCATCGGCAAAACTTTTGGAATCCTTTGCCGAGGCAGCCGCGTAGATGCCGCGTGCTTCCATGACGACCGCGGTCACGTAGCGATTCAGGCGCTCGCCCATATAGGCGCGGCCGGCCGTCTGCTCGTAGCTCTGCAGTTTCTGATCGTATTGATGCAGCGCATAAAGGGCGGTCGCGCCGATCAGAAGCGCTGCTCCGGTCATGACAGAGACAAGCAGGTTAATTTTGCCGCGAATTTTCACGATATATCCCTCCGACACTGATCCCAGCCCCCACAAATTGATGGGTTCCCAGCGTTAGGTTAGATATCGACTAAAATCATTAACGTTCGCTTGAAGTATTTTCAGCTCATATACGGATTGGTTTTACTACATATTTTACGAATTTCTTAATTTCACCCCACGGATATGAATCTGCAGCAAGAAGCAATGAATAGTCGTCGAGGGCCTCGAACAACCGCCGAATTTGCCGGAATTCAAGGAATCTGCGCCCATATAATTGACTTCCGAAGGCTTGGTCCGTATAAGCCCGCGCACGTCCGGTCATGGAGCCCGCATTTGCAGGCCAAGTCCGTTCGCCATAATCAACAACGCTCCTTGCTACTCAAAGCAAAGCTCAAGAAGGGCCGCACTCCGCGGTGTTCAAATAAATGAAGCGTACCTATCAACCATCCAAGCTTGTCCGCAAGCGTCGCCACGGCTTCCGTGCGCGCATGGCCACCAAGGGCGGCCGTGCGGTTCTTTCCGCTCGCCGTAACCGCGGCCGCAAGCGTCTTTCGGCCTAAGGGCCGAAGTGCCCGATGATCCAGGATGGCGGGCAAATTGACGAATGAACGACCCAAAAAGACTGTCGGGCGGCTGAAAAGCCGGCCGCAGTTTCTTGCAGTCCGCGAAGGCGAGAAGCGCAGAGGCGGCTTCTTCCTCATAGAAATGCTGGACCGCAAGCTCGCCGACGCCGAACCCCGCGTCGGTTTTACCGTTACCAAAAAACATGGCAACGCGGTGGAGCGCAACCGCATGCGGCGCAGGCTGAAAGAAGCCGTGCGGCTTCACGCCGGATTTGCAATGCAGCCCGGACACGACTATGTGGTTGTCGCGCGACGCGAGGTGCTGACCGCGCCTTTCGAAAAACTGGCGAGCGAACTCGTAAGCCGCATCGAAACCAGGCCGAAACATCGGCGGTCGGAAAACGACCGCTCCAGGAAAGTATGATGGAAAACAACCGCAATTACTTCATAGCAATTGCACTGTCCGTGCTGATCGTTCTCGGCTGGCAGTTTTTCTACATGAACCCGCGCCTCGAAGCGCAGCGCCAGGCCGAACAGGCCGCCAAGCAGCACCAGCAGACGCAGCAGGCCCAGACGACGCATCCAGCTCCTGCGGGCACCGCGGTCAACGGTTCGCTGCCGGCAAACGGCCAGACGACGCCTGCGGTCCTCAGTCGTGACCAATCCGTCGAAAAGACGGCTTCCGCCCGCGTCATCATCGACACGCCGGCCCTTGCCGGCTCCATCAACCTGGAGGGTGCCCGCCTCGACGATCTCCGTCTCAAGAGCTATCACGAGACCGTCGACAAGAGCAGCCCCATCATCACGCTGTTCAGCCCGGCCGATACCAAGGACGGCTATTTCACCGAGCTCGGCTATGTCGGCAGCGACACGACCGGCGCAGTTCCCGGCCCCTCGACCGTGTGGAAGCTTACAAGCGGCGACAAGCTCACCGACAAGACGCCGGTGACGCTCTCCTACACCAACGACAAGGGCATCACCTTCACCCGCACCATTTCGGTCGACGATCGCTACATGTTCACGATCAGCGACAAGATCGCCAACAGCGGCCAAGCGCCGGTTGCGCTGTCGAGCTACGGCCGCGTCACCCGCTACAACAAGCCCGAGACGCCGTCGGCTTACGTCCTGCATGAAGGCTTCATCGGCGTCATCGGCGATGACGGCCTGATCGAGACCAAATACGCGTCCACCGAGAAGGAAGCCACGACGCCCGCCAAGGCGACCGGCGGCTGGCTCGGCATGACGGACAAATATTGGGCCGCAACCATCGTGCCGCCGCAATCGACGGCCTATGACGCGCGCTTCTCGCACTTTACCGACGGCACGCCGCGCTATCAGGCCGATTACAAGGAAGACGCCGTAACCGTCGCCCCGGGCCAGTCGATCGAGCTGAAGAACCTCGTCTTCGCCGGCGCCAAGGAAGTCCCGGTCATCGACCGCTACGAAACCAGCTATTCGATCCCGCGCTTCGACCGTCTGATCGACTGGGGCTGGTTCTATTTCATCACCAAGCCGATGTTCAAGCTGATGGATTTCTTCTTCCGCTACTTCGGCAATTTCGGCGTCGCCATCCTCTGCACCACCATCGTCGTCAAGGCACTCTTCTTCCCGCTCGCCAGCCGGCAATATGCCTCGATGGCGAACATGAAGCGCGTGCAGCCGAAGATGGAGGAGCTGAAGGCCAAGTTCGGCGACGACCGCATGGGCCTGCAGCAGGCGACCATGCAGCTCTACAAGGAAGAGAAGATCAATCCGATCGCCGGCTGCTGGCCGGTGCTCCTGCAGATCCCGATCTTCTTCTCGCTCTACAAGGTGATCTACATCACCATCGAGATGCGCCATGCGCCGTTCTTCGGCTGGATACAGGACCTTTCGGCACCGGATCCGACGTCGATCGTCAACCTCTTCGGTCTGCTGCCCTTTGCGGCCCCGACCTTCCTGCATCTTGGCGTCTGGCCGCTGATCATGGGCGTTACCATGTTCTTCCAGATGCGCATGAACCCGACGCCGCCGGACCCGACCCAGGCGATGATCTTCAACTGGATGCCGCTGGTGTTCATGTTCATGCTGGCGAGCTTCCCGGCCGGTCTCGTGATCTACTGGGCCTGGAACAACACGCTCTCGGTGATCCAGCAGTCGATCATCATGAAGCGGCATGGCGTGAAGGTGGAACTCTTCGACAATCTGAAGAACCTCTTCAAACGAAAACCGGCTCCATCGAAATGACAGCAAAAGCCCCGCTTCGGCGGGGCTTCTCTTTTGGGGCTGGCATTCGATGCGAACAGGGCCGGCGATCCAGCGATCTTCTCAGCTCTTGCGCTCAGATGCGAGGTTTCGCCGAAAGAATTCGAGGACGTCGGCATCGAGCAATCTGTGAAATGCGGCCCGATCAAACCCCGACTGATCCGTGCAGATTTCCGACTGCGACTTGGCCAGGCCGGGTGGGCATGGCGCCAGAAAGGCGAAATGGGCCGAACCGGGCACGACACGGAAATCCGGCTTGTCAGGCAGATTCACCGCCAGTGCCGCGACATTTTCCGGCAGCACGCCATCACCGCCATGTTCCGAACTCCAGAGCTGGATCGGTGCATTGACCGCCCTCAGGCTTTCCTTCTTCGAAAAGAAGCTCAGCGGATCGGCCAGGACGAAAGCTTTTATGCGCAGGTCACGGGCAAGTGGCTCGACGGGTATTTCGTTGCGGCGGATCTCGCCGCAGATCGGCGCGGGCTCCGGGCATGGCACGGTCGCATCATGAAGATCCGGGACCGCGCCCGCAAGCACGAGCCCCGTATAGCCGCCACGCGAAAAGCCGAAGAAGCCGATGCGGTCAGGATCGATCTTTTCCGACTGCTGCCAGTCACCCAGCAGGAAATCGATAAGCCGCTTGATGTCCTGTGGCCGCTGAAACATGATCGAAATATCGCCGGAGCGGCTGAGGTCGGAAAAATTATCGCCAGGATGGTTGAGCGCGACCACCAGAAAACCGGCATCGGCGAGCGTTTCCGCTACATCGTGATGATTGAGGGAGCCGCCGCCATGTCCGTGCGAGATGATGACCAGTGGCAGCCTGCTTCCGTCAATCGGACAATTGCGGACCGCGGGCATCGTCATCGGTCCAAGCTGCACGTCCCCGGGCTGCGTCGCGCAGGGCGACCAGACAAAGGCGCTCAGGGCCGGCTTGTCCGCACTTTCAGGGACCTTGATGGAAGCCAGACCGGCCGCTTGAGTTGACGAGGCAGCCAAGCCTATGGCGAAGAGAATTCCAATCTTCGTGAAATGAATTTTCTACTCCGGGAGCGAAATCAAGCAAGAGAAAGACAAGTGATACCGACCCGCCGGCCTTGATGGCCGGCATGGTAAAGTCGGGAGTCTGCATTCAGACGGCTCAGGCTGCCGTACGACGCAACGGGATCAGGAGATCGGTGGCTACTTCATGCTCCATCACCTTGGCGGGATGGTTAAGATAGGCTTCGATCACCGGGCGGTCGTCAGGCTCGTAGCCGCTCTGCGGCATCCAGCCGCCGAAGAGCGTCTGAAAGGTCGGAGAAATGAGGGTATACGACCCCATAAGACGATAGCAGGCATAGAGGCCACCGGGCAGATCACGCTGCTCCAGCCCTTCCGTCGCGGCATCATCCGGCGGCAGCACGACACCCGCGAAATACCAAAACCCCTCCCCCTGTTCGGGGTCGCCGGAACCGATGCCTACGCGGGTCATATCGTGCCAGCTGCAGCCGAATTCCGCCAGCCTTTGCGCGAGCCGGCGAAAAGTGTGCGGTATCGTTTGGGCCGGCCCTTCATGACTTAACCCAAAGACCTTTGCGGAGTCCCGGTCACTTACCTCAACGGCGGGTAGATTTGCGGTGATCGCCTGCTGCTGCAGCTGGAACGCTGACGGGGTAAAGCCGGTCATCCCGCGAAAGGCGCGGGCGAAGCTTTGCGAGCTGTCATAGCCCGCCTCAAGCGCCGCCTCGGTGACGGAGGCCGGGCTCGCGGCCAATTGATTGGCGGCCTGCGCAAGCCGTACCCGGCGGATCGTGGCGGCAACGCTTTCGCCTGTCATCGCCCGATAGAGCCTGTGAAAATGGAATGGCGAGAAGTGAGCGATCGCCGCCAGGCTTTCGACGGAATGAGGTGCCGTGGGATCGAGCATGATCGCTTCGATGACCCGGGCAATACGCCGACGATAATTCTGTTCTGTAGTGGTTTTCATGGGCGCGAGATCTAGCACGGCTTTGATGTATTGGCGGTGCAGCAATTGCGGATTTTACTCTCATGCTGCCGATTGACTGATCGAAACTTGACTTTCATGGGCAAAACCTTGAAGCCAAACCATCAGACCAAGCAAAAGACCGAGCAAATGGCAGACCAGACGACAAAAGACGACAAGCCGCTCTTCGGGCGACCGTGGATCTTCATCCGCGGCGTGCCGTCGATGAAGTTCCTGCCGCCGGAAGGGCCGCCGGAAATTGCCTTTGCCGGCCGCTCCAATGTCGGCAAGTCGTCGCTGATCAATGCTCTGGTCGGACATAAGGGGCTGGCGCGTACTTCGAATACGCCGGGACGAACGCAGGAGCTCAACTATTTCGTTCCCGATGGCTTTTCCGGCGAGGGCGACGATCTGCCACCAATGGCTCTGGTCGACATGCCCGGCTACGGCTACGCCGAAGCGCCGAAGGATCAGGTCGATGCCTGGACGAAACTGGTATTCGACTATCTGCGCGGGCGCACGACGCTGAAGCGCGTCTATGTGCTGATCGACAGCCGCCACGGCATCAAGAAGAACGACGCGGAGGTTCTGGACCTGCTCGACAAGGCCGCAGTTTCCTATCAGATCGTGCTCACCAAGACCGATAAGATCAAGGAAGCGGGCCTGCCGAAGCTCCTTGCCGACACTGCCGAAAAAATCCGCAAGCGCCCCGCCGCCTATCCCGGTATCCTCGCCACTTCCTCGGAAAAGGGCGTGGGCCTTCAGGAACTGCGCGAGGCCATCGGCCTGACAGCCGGCATTCAGGTCTGACACATGCCGGCAGAACGAGGCCGCCGTCCCTGATCCCGCATCAGGAGACGACGGCCGTATCGCTGTTGAGAATTACATCTTTGGCAGCAGCACCTTGTCGACGACATGGATCACGCCGTTCGACTGCTTGACATCGGCAATGGTGACGTGAGCCGTACCGCCCGCTTCGTCGGTGAGCGTCAGCTTGCCGCCCTTGTCCATGGTCTTTATCGTGCAGCCGCCAACCGTCTTCAGATCGTATTCGCCGCCTTTGCTCATTGCCCACTTCCTGAGTGCGGCAGCCATGTCATCGCCGGCCACGACATGGCAGGTCAGCACCTTGACCAGCTTCTCCTTATTCTCCGGCTTCAGCAGCGTTTCGACCGTGCCAGCCGGCAGCTGCTTGAAGGCCTCGTTCGTCGGTGCGAAGACGGTGAAAGGCCCTTTGCCTTCAAGCGTATCGACAAGGCCGGCCGCCTTGACGGCCGTAACAAGCGTCGTGTGATCCTTGGAATTCACGGCGTTCTGAACGATGTTCCTGCTGGCATACATCGCAGCACCACCCACCATCGGGTCCTTGGCATAGGCAAGGCCGGCTGCGGCTGACAACATTGCGGCAGAGGCAGCAATGCGAAATACGGTCCTGATCATAACGTCTCCTATTCCTCTTTGTTGCCCCGTCAGGCGGGGCCGGAAGGAGATACGGAGCACGCGGACAAAGAGTTTCGGCTGCGATTGCTTTTCGCGGGATGAAATTCGTCAGGGCAAGTGGATCGTGCCGGAGGCAACCACATCGCCTGTCGGCTTGCCGGTCGGCGAGCCGCCGAAGGGCTCGACGCTGACAGCAATGATCGCGCCCTCGGTCAACTTAGCGTGAAGCTCCGGCGGCAGGACGATTTCGCCATCGCCGGTCTGCGGCAGGACGCCAAGCGCTTCGGCCGGATCGCTGCCTCGAATCAGCCAGAGCTCCAGCGATTTTTCCTCGGGCTTGCCGGCCGCGACCGGCGTTATCTTCAGACGCCCGTTGGCGACGTCATAATTGGCGAGAAGATTGATCGGGCTATTCTGGCCGGAAAGGGAGGCGGTCAGCTGCTTGCCGACGGAAGACCTTAATGCACCCTCGTTCGTGATGGCGAAAACGAGGACGCCGACGGCCAGAAACAGCGAACCGAAGGCGACCGAACGCCAGAGCATGAGCGAATTCCAGAGATGTGCTCCGAGCGCGACCTCACCGAAAATCCGCTTTTCGATCTTCGGAAATACGGCGGCCGCGGGTGCCACCGCTTCATATTCCTCGTTGAATTCCGAGAGATTCTGCTCCCAGCGGCTGACGATGGCGGCAAACTGGCGGTCGCTGCGCATGCGGCGCTCGACCTTTTGCCGGTCCTCCAGTGAAAGCACGCCAAGCACATATTCTCCGGCCAGGACTTCGTCGCGGGAGCGGCCTCCCTTGCTTTGATCGGGCGTACTCATCGGTCCATGCACTCTCTCAGTCTGATCAGGCTTCGGCGCAGCCAGGTGCGCATAGTGTTCAGTGGCACCGCGTGCTGGTCGGCGAGCTCCTGGTAGCTCAAGCCCTCGACATAGGCGCTGCGAACCGCCCGCGCACGATCAGCTTCCAACTCTTCCATGCACCTGTCAATCCGCCTCCCCTCTCCCTTCACGATTGCTTGCTCTTCGGGGTCCGGTTCGAGGTCGGCGAGATCATAGGCGCTATCTATTTCGTCGGCTACGGGCTTGCGGGCGCGCACGAAATCGATGGCTCGATTGCGCGCGATCGCCGTCAGCCAGGGTATCGCCGGCCCTTCCGAAGCTGCAAACTGCTCCGCCCGCTGCCAAATCCTGACATAGACTTCCTGCAAAATCTCTTCCGCATCCGCTTTATTGCCGACGATACGCAAGCTAACGCCGAGGAGCTTCGAGCTGGTGCGTTTGTAGAGCACGGCAAACGCCTTTTGATCGCGCATCGCAACGCGACCGATCAGCGCTTCGATCTCTTCGTTCGCCATCCAAATCCTCGATTGCGACGCCATACCATCTTTAGAAGAAAACTCCTCCACGGCCAACGTGCCGGCAGCATCAATTTCGGCGACGCGAATATGACATAGTATCAACTAATCCCGACATCATTATTCCCTCTGTCAAAAACTTGAGATAAAAGGCCGCGAACAATTCCGAAGGGTGCACCATGTCCGAAGCCCACAGCGAACTCCAAGCCAACCTGCTCGCACAGGCGCTGCCCTACATGCAGCGTTACGAAAACAAGACGATCGTCGTGAAATACGGCGGCCATGCCATGGGCAACGTCGAACTCGGCAAGGCGTTCGCCGCCGATATCGCGCTGTTGAAGCAGTCGGGCGTCAACCCGATCGTCGTCCATGGTGGCGGCCCGCAGATCGGCGCCATGCTGACGAAGATGGGCATTGAATCGAAGTTCGAAGGCGGGCTGCGCGTTACCGACCAGAAGACGGTCGAAATCGTCGAAATGGTGCTTGCAGGCTCCATCAACAAGGAAATCGTGGCGCTGATCAACCAGACGGGCGAATGGGCGATCGGCCTTTGCGGCAAGGACGGCAACATGGTCTTCGCCGAAAAGGCGCACAAGACCATCAAGGACCCTGATTCCAACATCGAGCGCGTGCTCGATCTCGGCTTCGTCGGCGAGGTGGTCGAAGTGGACCGGACGCTGCTCGACCTGCTCGCCAAATCGGAGATGATCCCGGTCATCGCTCCGGTCGCTCCCGGCCGCGACGGCGCGACCTACAACATCAATGCCGACACCTTTGCCGGCGCCATCGCCGGTGCATTGAGCGCCACGCGCCTGCTCTTCCTGACGGATGTTCCCGGCGTGCTCGACAAGCAGGGCCAGCTCATCAAGGAATTGTCCGTGGCGCAGGCCCATGCGCTGATCGCCGACGGCACGATTTCCGGCGGCATGATCCCGAAGGTCGAGACCTGCATCGACGCCATTAAGGCCGGCGTTCAGGGCGTCGTCATCCTCAACGGCAAGACGGCCCATTCGGTTCTGCTCGAGATCTTCACCGAGCGCGGCGCCGGCACGCTGATCGTTCCGTAACGACCACGCTTGTTCAGCTCGATGCAGAGGCCCTCCGTAGTTCGATTGCGGAGCGCCTACGGCCCGATCACGACGGCCGATAGATTGCTTCGGCCTCGCTCTTCAGCATCCCCATGACGGAACGATAGGGTGCAGGGCCGTAGCTGATGCGGCTGACGCCAAGGCCAGCCATGGTCTCGTTATCAGGCGTTGCGGGGCGCACCATGATATTGACGGGCAATGGGGAGCGTTCGCACAGAGCCCCGATCAATTCGGCCTCGACGAGCCCCGGCGCGAAGAAGCCGCTGGCGCCTGCTTCGGCGAAGGCATCGGCACGGCGATAGGCGTCGTCAAGCAGGATCTGATGATGCGCGGTATCGCTTTCCTGCAGGAAAAGATCGGTACGGGCATTGATGAACAGCGGTATCTCGCGGCGATCAGCCATTTCCCGGATGGCGCGGATGCGCGCCGCCTGCACCTCAATGGGATGGACGCCCTGGCCGCCGATCACCTGATCCTCGAAATTGATGCCGATGGCGCCGTGATCCATGATCTTTTCGACATTGGCGGCAACCTCCTCGGGCTCGACGGCATAACCGCCCTCGAAATCGACCGACAGAGGCAATGGGCTCGTTACCGAAATCAGTTTGGCGGTAACAGCCAGCAGCGATAACGGAATTGCCTGGCCATCGCTGAAGCCGTTGGCGGCGGCGACCGACCAGCTTCCCGTTGCCAGCGCCTTCGCACCGGCTTCCGTAACGGCCTTGGCGGATCCCGCGTCCCAAATGTTGAAAAGGATCAGCGGCTCGCCCTTCTTGTGCAGCCGCGCGAATTCCTGCGCCTTTTCCACCTGACTCATCGCATCCCTCCGAAAAGCCCGGCCGGGCAATTTCCTCTCCACGACCCGAAAGAGCGTAAGCCCTTGCTCACAAGTGAAATAGAGTAAAACCCCGAAAATCAATAGTAAAATCATAGCGGGCATTGAGGTGGGCGGCAATCTCCCTAATATGATCCGCACGTTGCGGCATGAATATTTCCCTTCCCCTCCCGGGAGAGGGCGTGTCATAAGACGCCATGGACAAGACGAAAACACTATCCGACCCATCCGATTTCTCCCATATTCGCGATTGGGTATTCGATCTCGACAACACGCTCTATCCGCATCACGTCGATCTCTTCGCGCAGATCGATAAGAACATGACAGCCTATGTCGCTGCCCTGCTGCAGATGGAGCGCGAAGACGCCCGCAAACTGCAGAAGCAATATTACCTCGAACATGGCACGACCCTGCAGGGCCTGATGATCCACCACGGCATCGACCCCAACGATTTCCTGGAAAAGGCCCATGCGATCGATTATTCGGCGCTGACGCCGCAGCCGGAGCTGGCCGCCGCCATCAAGGCGCTTCCGGGGCGAAAGTTCATCTTCACCAACGGCAGCGTCAAGCACGCCCAGGCAACTGCCGGAGCGCTCGGCATCCTCGACGGCTTCGACGATATTTTCGATATCGTTGCGGCCGACTACGTGCCGAAGCCCGCCGGCACCACCTACGACAAATTCATGAGCCTGCATCGCGTGGACACGAACAGGGCCGTCATGTTCGAGGACCTGCCGCGCAATCTTACCGTACCCAAGGCGCTCGGCATGAAGACCGTGCTTCTCGTGCCTCAAAATCTCGAGACGACCGTAGTCGAGTGGTGGGAGCGCACGACGGGCGAGGACGATCATATCGACTATGTAACCGACGACCTCACCCATTTCCTCAAGGCATTGATTTAACCCTTCATTAGAGCCGGATGATTTTAGGTCCGACCGACCTAAAATCTGAATCCGCTCTAGAATCAAGGAAATAGAGCATGATGTCGTCCGAAAACCGCTCACACTTTTCGGCATCATGCTCTAGGATGGGGTTACGAAAGTTTCATCCGCGTTACAGAGGTTTAATTGGTCGTTTTCGACCGCCAGCCGTATCGTTTGACCATTCCTCGACACGAAAGGAAAAACGATGAACGGGAAAAAAATTCTTCTTGCAGGACTTTCCGCCGCCCTTCTGGTGGGCGCTGCCGCTCAGGCAAGCTTGGCTGCCCAAGGCGGCGAAGCAAGGGACGGTCACCATGGCGGACGTTGGCACGGACCGCACTTTTCACCGGAAATCGTCTATGTGCGGATGCTGAAGCAATTCGGCCAGCCCGGCGACACCAAGATCACCCGTGATGAAGTGAAGACCGGCGTCGACAAGATCTTCGACCAGATCGACACCAATCACGACGGCGAGATCACGCCCGGCGAGCTGCGCGCCTACCGCCAGGAACGCCTCAAGGAGTGGAAGGCCGAGCGCGCCAGGGCGGACGGCGACCAGAGCCAAAACAGCCAGGCTCCAGCCGATCAGTCCAAGGGGGATCAAGCTCAGGCCGACAATAACGGCGATAGCGGCCCGCGCCCGCGCCATCACAGGCCGCACGGACGCTTCATGCACGAAGCAGGCCTCATGCGAGGCATGATGCTGTTCCATCGCATCGACAAGGATGAGAACGGCCAGATCAGCAAGCAGGAAGCCGAAGACGCTGCCAGCAAGCTCTTCGACCGCATGGATCGCAACCATGACGGCGTGATCTCGCTGGACGACATGCCGAACCGGCCGCTGCTGTAAACCCGCCCGATCGAGCGATACTCCCTAGACCGAAGGCCCGCCCTCGCCCATGCGATGGCGGGCCTTTCGTCGTCAGTGCCCGTTATCGTGCTCGTAGAAATCCTGAACGATCTTCCATGCCTCGTCGGCGGTATCGACGAAGCTGATCAGGTTCACGTCGTCAGGAGCGATGGTGCCGAATTCGGCAAGCGCTTCGAAATTGATGATGCTGCGCCAGAACTTCTCACCGAAGAGAATGAGCGGCAGGCGCTCCATGCGGCCGGTCTGGATGAGCGTCAGGCATTCGAACAGCTCGTCCATTGTGCCGAAGCCGCCGGGGAACACCGCGATCGCCTTGGCGCGCACCATGAAGTGCATCTTGCGGATCGCGAAATAGTGGAAGTTGAAGCTGAGATCCGGCGTGACGTAAGCATTCGGCGCCTGCTCGTGCGGCAGCACGATGTTGAGGCCGATGGACGGTGCACCTTCTTCGGCCGCACCGCGATTGCCCGCCTCCATCACGCCCGGGCCGCCGCCGGTGACGATAACATACTCGCGGAAGTCGGACCCGGCGGAGTAGCGCGAGCAAAGCTGGGCGAACTTGCGTGCCTCCTCATAGTAGACCGATGCCGCTTCGAGATTGGCGCGCTGCACATCGTTGCGCGCGGCCCAGGCATTGGCACCGGGCGCTGGAATGCGCGCGCCGCCGAACATCACGACGGTCGATGTGATGCCGCGCTCGGTCAGATACATTTCGGTCTTCAGCAATTCCAGCTGCAGACGGATCGGCCGCAATTCCTCGCGGCAGAGGAAATCCTCGTCCGCATAGGCAAGGCGGTAGGAAGGCGACATCGATTGCGGCGTGCGCGGCACCGATTCGGCTCGCTGCTTGTCCGCCGAGCTCGTTTTCAAGGGGTCCCATACCCCATCCTTGCGCCTCAGCCTGCCGTTCTTCCCCTTGCTCATTTATTCATGCCTTTCGAATAGATCATGACGAGCCGTTCCCGCCAATGGACAGAAATGGCCAAGCTCTTGCATATGCCCCTGCGACGCCTTGATTCCAAGCTTAATCGGCGCGGAAAAGACATTCCATTTTCGAACTCCATGCTATAGGACCAATCGACCGTTTCCGGACCATTTCCGGAAAACACGATAGGCACTGACGTTTTAAGGAATTCCCATGAGCGCTAACGATCTCGCCTCCCTCGAAAAGTCCATCGAGGCTGCCTTTGACAATCGCGACAATGTGAACACGTCAACGCGCGGCGAGGTCCGCGACGCTGTCGAAGCGGCGCTCAATCTTCTCGACAGCGGCAAGGTTCGTGTGGCCGAGCGTGGTGCGGACGGCAACTGGACGGTCAATCAGTGGCTCAAGAAAGCGGTTCTGCTCTCCTTCCGCCTGAACGACATGAAGATCGTCGAAGGCGGCCCGGGCAACGCCACCTGGTGGGACAAGGTTCCCTCGAAATTCGAAGGCTGGGGCGAAAACCGCTTCCGCGAAGCCGGCTTCCGCGCCGTGCCAAACGCCGTCGTGCGTCACTCCGCCTATATCGCGCCGAACGCCATCCTGATGCCGTCCTTCGTTAATCTCGGCGCCTATGTCGGCGAGGGCACCATGGTCGATACCTGGGCGACGGTCGGCTCCTGCGCCCAGATCGGCAAGCATGTGCATCTTTCCGGCGGCGTCGGCATCGGCGGCGTGCTGGAGCCGATGCAAGCCGGCCCGACGATCATCGAAGACAATTGCTTCATCGGCGCCCGCTCCGAAGTCGTCGAAGGCTGCATCATCCGCGAAGGTTCCGTGCTCGGCATGGGCGTCTTCATCGGCAAATCCACCAAGATCGTCGATCGCGCCACCGGCGAGATCACCTATGGCGAGGTTCCGCCATACTCGGTCGTCGTCGCCGGCGCGCTGCCGAGCGGCAACACCATGGCGAACGGCCAGCCGGCCCCGAGCCTCTATTGCGCCGTCATCGTCAAGCGCGTCGACGAAAAGACCCGCTCGAAGACCGGCATCAACGAGCTGCTGCGCGACTGATTTCGCAAAAATTCGGAAGCGCGGGCGCCATACCGCGCTTCCCTCATGCTTGCCGGGTGAGCACGCCTGTGCGATTGCTGGAATCGCTGCAAAGATTTTCGACTCATCGCCGATCCTTTGCCATCGCTTTGCCATTTCCCGCCGGATAAGTTGCCTCCGATGACCGTTACCGATCCCGTCACCAATCTGCAGACCCTCATTCGCTGCGCTTCCGTCACGCCGGCCGAGGGCGGTGCGCTGACTGCGCTTGCCGATATGCTGGCACCGCTTGGCTTCAAGGTCGAGCGCATGACGGCGAGCGAACCCGGAACGCCCGATATCGAAAACCTCTATGCACGTCTTGGCACGCATGGGCCGCATCTGATGTTTGCCGGCCATACGGATGTCGTACCGGTCGGCGACGCCGCGTCCTGGAGCCATCCGCCCTTTGCCGCCGAAATCGCCGATGGCGAGCTTTTCGGCCGGGGCGCGGTCGACATGAAAGGCGGCATTGCCTGCTTCGTAGCGGCAGTCGCGCGGCACATCGAAAAGCACGGCAAGCCGGCCGGTTCGATTTCCTTCCTGATCACCGGCGACGAGGAAGGACCGGCAATCAACGGCACGGTCAAGCTGCTGCAATGGGCGGCGGAGCGCGGCGAGAGATGGGACGCATCGCTCGTCGGCGAACCGACCAACCCCGACCGCCTCGGCGACATGATCAAGATCGGCCGCCGCGGTTCGCTCTCCGGCTTCATCACCGCCCATGGCGTCCAAGGCCATGCCGCCTATCCACACCTCGCCGACAATCCGGTGCGCAGCATCGTCAAGCTGACGGAAGCGCTGCTCGACCCTCCTTTCGACGCCGGCACCGACAATTTCCAGCCGTCGAACCTCGAAGTGACGACCGTCGATGTCGGCAATGCCGCTACCAACGTCATTCCCGCCAAGGCGGCCGCTGCCTTCAACATCCGCTTCAACGACACCTGGACGGCCGATACGCTGAAGGCCGAAATCCTGGCGCGCCTGGATGCGGCGGCAGCCGACCAGTCGCTGCGCCCTGGGCGCCCGCCCGCAAAATACGACATCGTCTGGTCGGAGCGTCCGAGCCAGGTATTCCTGACGCGCAACAATGCGCTGATCGCCTCACTTTCCTCCGCCATCGAGAGCGTCACCGGCCAAAGGCCGGCGCTGTCGACCACCGGCGGCACGTCTGATGCCCGCTTCATCAAGGACTACTGCCCGGTCGTCGAATTCGGGCTTGTTGGCCAGACCATGCATATGGTCGACGAGCGCGTAGCGCTCTCCGATCTCGAAACGCTGACCGGGATCTACCAGACCTTCATCCAGCGCTGGTTCGAGAATGCCCAACTTTAGGGAAGTCCAATATTACCTGTCCGGCCTCTGGCTGCTGATACGCATGGACGCGCGCGGCTTCCAGTATCTGGATATTTCGGACCGCGGCATGCTGCGCTCCTTCTGGGCGATTTTGTGGAGCCTGCCGTCGATTGGCATTTTCTGGCTGCGGTGGCAGCAGGCCTATCTGACCGCCATGCCGCCCGAAACATCGACCGGCCTGGCGTTTTTCCTAAGGCTGGCGCTGGTCGAAGCCGCGAATTGGCTGATCCCGCCCATATTCGTCGGCGTGCTGCTCCTGGCCTTCCGCTTCGGCGACAAATTCGCGCCGATCGTCGTTACCGCAAATTGGCTTTTCGTGCCCGCAAACTATCTGAACGCACTCCTCGTTGCGATGACCGTCTTTATTCCCGGCTCAAAGGAGTTGGCGGCGCTTCTATCCCTGGCGCTGACCATGGCCATCATCTTTTCGCTGGCGCGCATCCTGAGGATGATCTGCGGTACACATCCGCTTTTTGTCGGCACGCTGACGCTGATGCTGCTCATTCCAAACCTGCTGCTGACGGATTTCCTGCAGCGCTTCCTCGGCGTCTATCCGCCGGGCTGAGACCTGCTCCTAACGAACCACGACCTCGCCATCTTCCTTGGTAAAGGGACCGATGTCCGGATTCGGCAAGATATCGAGCACGAGTTCGGAGGGGCGGCAGAGGCGCACGCCCTTTTCCGTGACCACGATCGGACGATTGATCAGGATCGGGTGCTCGATCATCCGATCAAGCAGCTGATCGTCGGCGAGGTCCGGATTGCCAAGACCGAGTTCGTCATAGGGCGTTCCCTTCTGGCGGAGAAGATCGCGCGCCGTCAGGCCCATGGCGGCTATGAGTTCCGCCAACCGTTCGCGGCTCGGCGGTGTCTTCAGATACTCGATGACAATGGGTTCCTCGCCCGATTGGCGGATCATCGCCAGCGTGTTGCGCGACGTGCCGCAAGCGGGATTATGATAGATCGTCACCGTCATCGATATTCTCCTCTTCGCCGCCGGCCAAACCGGCACCGTCACGATAATCCACCTGCATGAAATAGAGCCCATCCGGCGGCGCGACAGGGCCGCAGGCCTTGCGATCCTTGGCCTCGAGCACCGCGCGCACGTCGTCGGGCGTCCATTTGCCCTCGCCGGCAAGCTTCAGCGTACCGGCGAAGGAGCGGATCTGATTGTGCAGAAAGCTTTGCGCCGTGGCCCGGATCTCGATCAGCTCGCCGCTGCGCGTCACGTCCAGCCGGTCGAGCGTGCGCACCGGACTATTCGCCTGGCAATGCGCCGAGCGGAAGGTAGTGAAATCATGCCGTCCCACAAGGGTCTGCGCCGCGGCATGCATGACTTCGTGATCCATATCCTTAGGCACCCACCAGGCGCG
Organism: Rhizobium sp. UFLA01-1127; assembly: GCF_059803845.1. Classification (NCBI taxonomy): domain Bacteria; kingdom Pseudomonadati; phylum Pseudomonadota; class Alphaproteobacteria; order Hyphomicrobiales; family Rhizobiaceae; genus Rhizobium; species Rhizobium sp. UFLA01-1127. The sequence continues at coordinate 26,136 of NZ_JAUQTZ010000016.1, forward strand.
TCCGGCTTCCAATGCAAGCGGCGCACGGCGGGCGATGATGCGATAGAGATAGTGGCGGCGGATGGCCGAAAAGCGCGCGTCGAAGCTCGCATCGACTTCAGTGACATCGAGAATGGCGACGCGCTCTCCGGCGAGCCTCAAATGGGCATTGAGCGCGTTTCGGAGCGTATAGACCTTCCACTCTTTGGAGAGATCCGCATGCATGACCTGCCCCACGGCATGCACGCCGGAATCGGTGCGTCCCGCCCCGCGGATCGAAACGGTTTCGCCCGTCAAAGACAGGATGGCGCCTTCGATCGCGCCCTGCACGGAGGGGCCGTTTTCCTGGCGCTGCCAGCCGACATAGGGGATGCCGTCATATTCGACGGTCATTTTGTAACGCGGCATCAATCCTGCTCCGAGGCAAGTACGGTGCCCGGCGCGATCGGCGTGCCGCGCAGGAAATCGGCCGCCCCCAACGGCTTGCCGCCGGCCTTCTGCAGCTTCGTGAGCCTGACGGCGCCGGAGGCGCACGCAATGACGAGATCATCCGTCAGCACATGGCCGGGCGCTCCATTGCCCTCGGCCAATTCCGAACCCAGCACCTTGATGCGCTCCGGACGGCCGGCGATTTCGGCTTCGAACCAGGCGCCAGGAAAAGGTGACAGGCCGCGAATGTGATTGTGAATGTCCGCTGCGGGCTTGCCGAAATCGAGACGCGTTTCGCCCTTGTCGATCTTGGCGGCATAGACAACGCCCTCGGATGGCTGTGCGGTCAGCGGCAGTTCGTCATACTCCAGCTTGTTCATCGCCTCGGCCATGGCTTTCGCACCCACCAGCATCAGCCTGTCATGGAGCTCGCCTGCGGTCATGGTCCCGCCGATCTCAACCTCGCGCGTCAGCGCGACCGGGCCGGTATCGAGCCCCTTGTCCATCTTCATCACCATCATGCCAGTCTTGGCGTCGCCGGCCATGATCGCACGCTGGATTGGGGCAGCACCGCGCCAGCGCGGCAGCAGCGAGGCATGGCCGTTGTAGCAGCCAAGGCGCGTGCCCGTGAGGATCGCTTCCGGCAGCAGGAGGCCATAGGCGACGACGACGGCGACATCGGCTTGCAGATCGCGAAAGCGCTGGCGTTCGTCGGGATCCTTGAAGTTGACGGGCGTGAAAACCGGCAGGCCCAGCAATTCGGCCGCCTGATGTACGGGAGATTTCTGCAGATCCAACCCTCTCCGACCGCCTGGCCGCGGCGGCTGCGTATAAACGGCACGAATCTTGTGCCCGGCATCGATCAGGGACCGTAATGTCGGTACGGAGAATTCGGGCGTTCCCATGAAAATGATGTTGAGCGACATGCGATCCATCCGGCTAAGATATCAGATTTGGAATGACCCAGCAGCGGCTGCACATGCCATCGGTCAAGCGCTAGCCGCTTTCAAACGGGTTTATGAGCTTGAGATCAAGCCCTTCGAAGTCTTTTGTGTTCCGCGTCGCCAATGTCGCACCGTTCGCAAGGCAGATGGCCGCGATCATCGCATCCTTCGTTTCCATCCTTCGTCCGACCTTGTGACGGCGAGCGGAGATAATTCCGTATTGATGGGCTGCGTTGCTCGAAAATCCCAGAACACGACCGGAAAATTCCGTCTCTATCGCCTCCAGCTCCGCAAGCAACGCCATTTTACGCCGACCGTCGGCCAACAGTTCCAGCCCGAAACGGACCTCGCCGACTGTGATAGCGGTTAAGAAGACGGCCTCGGCAGCGAAGCCATCAAGCCAGGACAATATGTGCTCGCTATATAGTCGCCCTTGCAATTCGGATACGACATTTGTGTCCAGAACGATCATTCGCCAGCCACAGGACTATTCGAAATGGGGCGGATCGCGATCCGGTACATTCCGAAAGGCGTTGATCGCCTCAATTTCTTCTTCGCTGAGCTTCTCCGCGCCGAGAACAGCCCTCAACCGCTGACCCGCCGACTTACTTCCATCCTGCAAGCGTCCAAGCGATTGACGCAGCAGAGCGATTGCTTCATCCGAGAGGCTACGGCCATGCTTACTGGCATTTGCCTGCAATTGTTTCTTCAAGCTGTCGTCGATGCCGCGCAGCAACAGATCACTCATACGGGCCTCCCTTTGATATCAATGATATCATAGGCGCTTCAGGCCAATCTTTCAACGGCTGGGAATCAGAGAACCTTGGCCTTGGCCGCTTTGGTGAACTTCTTGATCACCATCTCCCGCTTCAGGCGCGAGATATGGTCGATGAACAGCACGCCGTTCAGGTGATCGATCTCGTGCTGTACGCAGGTCGCCAGCAGGCCATCAGCCTCCGTGAACTGCTCCTTGCCATTGCGGTCCAGGTGCTTGACCGTGACGCGCGCGGGGCGCTCCACTTCGGCATAATAATCCGGAATGGAAAGGCAGCCTTCCTCATAGACCGAACGCTCGTCCGAAGACGCGACGATCTCCGGGTTGATGAAAACGAGCGGCTTTTTCTCTTCGCCTTCGCGAGCAACGTCGATGACCAGGAGACGGCGAGGAACGCCGATCTGTATAGCGGCAAGGCCGATGCCCGGCGCGTCATACATGGTTTCCAGCATGTCGTCGGCGAGGCGCTGAATTTCGGTATCGATCTGCTCGACGGACTTGGAGGCCTGGCGGAGCAGCGGATCGGGCAAAATGATGAGTGGCTTGATCGTCATGACGTTTCCCATAACGCATCTTGTTGTGCGATGGAATCGCCAAGATGGCGGTGAAGCGGTGTTTTTTCAACGGTCGCCATTCAGATCCGCATAACCGGTTCGGAAATTCTGTTCACGTTTTGATCTGGATATTCGTATCAAACTTGCTATGGTGTCGATGAGAACGTCATCAGCGCGCCAGGTTTCATGTCTTTCATCCTCTTCGGCCAAGCCATTTCCGCGGTCCAGGTTCTGACCGGCCTCGTCGTCCTGCTTGCGATCGCGGTGATCGTCCTTTTCGCCCGCGGCAGAGCACGGGCGGAAGATGACGCACTCGACGCCGAGCACACGATGGCCGCACTGCTGCGGTCGCAGGCGGAGATGCAGGGACGGCTTGCCACAATGGCAGAAGTCTTCGGCTCCAGGCAGGCCGAGCTCAATCAGGCCATCGGCCAGCGCCTGGACGGCATGTCGCAACAGGTGACGGCGACGATCGGCGAGCAGACGCGCTCGACGCACGAAAATCTGCGCCGCCTGCAGGAAAGGCTCGCCGTCATCGACGCCGCGCAAACCAATATCCAGACGCTCGCCAAGGATGTCGTCGGCCTTCAGGCCATCCTTTCGAACAAGCAGACGCGCGGCGCCTTCGGCCAGGCGCGTATGGAAACCATCATCGCCGATGGGCTGCCGATGGGTGCCTATGCATTCCAGGCAACGCTTTCCAACGGCTCGCGGCCTGACTGTACCGTGCGAATGCCGAACGGCACGCCACCGCTTGTCATCGATGCCAAGTTTCCGCTAGAGGCCTGGAATGCCATTCGCGCTGCGGCCAGTCCCGAACAGGGCAAGATCGCCGCACAACAGTTCCGCCGGGACCTCGAACTGCATATCCGCGATATTTCGGAAAAATATCTGATCCCCGGCGAGACGCAGGATACGGCTTTCCTCTTCGTGCCGTCCGAGTCGATCTTCGCCGAGATCCACGAGAATTTCGAGGCGATCGTGCAGAAGGCCCAGCGCGCCCGTATCGTCATCGTCTCGCCTTCGCTGCTCATGCTGTCGATCCAGGTCATCCAAGCTGTCCTGAAGGACCAGCGTATGCGCGAGCAGGCCCATGTGATCCAAAGTGAAGTGGCTCATCTGATGGACGACCTGTCACGCCTGGACGAACGGGTGCGAAAGCTGCAGGGTCATTTCGCCGTGGCGCAGAAGGATGTCGACATGATCGTCACCTCGGCCGACAAGCTCGCAAGGCGCGGCGAACGGATAGAAGCACTGGAATTCGAGGCGGCGAAAGAGCCTGTCAAGGCGCGGCCGGAAGAACGGCCCAAGCCTGTCGACAACCGCACGAGCCAACTCAAGCTCAGGGTAGTTGACGAAGACTGATCGCTTCGGCAGTGTCGCGCCCAATCGGCGCATGATCCGCAAAGACATAAGACGGTAGGATCATGCGAGACCAACACCCAGGGCAGGACATTGCATGATCACTATTTTCGGCTCCATCAACATGGACCTCATCGCCACCACGGATCGTTTGCCGAAGCCGGGTGAAACGGTTGCCGGCAACGGTTTTTCCACGGCCGCCGGCGGCAAGGGTGCCAATCAGGCGCTGGCCGCACGCCGCGCCGGCGCAACCGTCCGCCTCAGCGGGGCGGTCGGCAATGACGGTTTTGCGGAGCCCGCGCTGGATCTGCTTCAGGCGGCAGGCACCGATCTTTCTGCCGTCCGGCGGGTGTCCGAGCCGACGGGCACGGCCCTCATCCTGGTCGGCGGTGACGGCGAGAACATGATCGCCGTCGTTCCCGGCGCCAATGGCACGAATACGGCCGAGCACGCAACGGCTGCAGTGGCCGCACTGAACCCGGGCGATACGCTGATGCTTCAGTTCGAAATCCCGGTCGCAGCGGTCAAAACCGCGCTGAACGCCGCCAAGGCAAAGGGCGTGCGCACCGTGCTCAATCTCGCTCCGCTGATCCCCGAGGCGGCCCGTCTCGGCCGGCTTGCCGATATCGTCATCGCCAACGAGACCGAATTCGAGAGGCTGGCAGGCCAGGACAACATGTCGGCGGCTGAGCGTGAAGCAGCGCTCGTGCGCCTGCATGGCGAAACCGGACAGACGCTGATCGTCACACTCGGCGGCGACGGTGTGGTCGCCATCCGCGACGGTGAGCTTTCGCATGCGAAAGGCCTCGTCATCGAGCCGGTCGATACGGTCGGTGCCGGCGACACGTTCTGCGGTTATTTTGCCGCCAGCCTCGATCAAGGCCTGGATTTTCATGCCAGCCTGCGCCGGGCTGCCGTCGCCGGCTCGCTTGCCTGCCTGAAGCCGGGCGCACAGCCATCAATTCCGATTGCCAGCGAAGTCGCCGAAAAGCTTTAGGACTAAAATTCTGTAAGCATTGCGAAGCGCAGTTAATTAAATTTTTGCGCTTCCATATCATTCTCCTCTGGCCTGGCGTGCATAGCCTTCCGGCCGCGGCAGGAATTTTCACGGCGGCCCCATGACGGGGCCATCCTGCGCCGACTTTGCATCCGGATAATGTGTATCCGGCGCATCGCTTTTCGAGGAAATGATGTTCATCTTTCGTATGAAGTCGCTTGCGGCCAAGCTGATCTTGGTCACCGGGCTGGCGATTGCACTCGTCCTGCTGATTTCCAACTTTCTGCTGATTTCCCAGACCCGCGATCGCGTCGAAACGCTGACGATGGATCAGGCCAATACCGAGGCCAAATCCATTTCCAATGAGATCGCCGCAAATGTCGGCGAAATGGCCAGCGCGGCCCGCTCCATGGCCGCCATTATCGGCCGCGGTCACGAAGGTCATACCTTCGATCGCAAGGGCATCATCAACATCCTCAAAGCCAATGTCGAACAGAACGCCTTTGCCTTCGGCAGCTGGTTCTGCGAGCAGCTCGGCTCGATCGATGGCAAGACGACGGAACTCGCCAACAACAAGGATCAGGGCGTCAACGACAAGGGCGCCTTTACGCCCTATTGGTCAAAGACCAAGGATGGCGGCATCCAGTTCTCGACCTTCGACAATGATTACACCGCGGCGTGGTGGAAGCTTGCCGCCGACAGCGGCAAGGGCGCAATCACGCCGCCCTATCTCGCCCAGGGGACCGACGTCCCGACGACCATGAGCTCCATCGCCTATCCTGTCGTATCAGGCGGAAAGCTGATCGGCGTTGCCGGCGTCGATATCTCGCTTGCTTCGCTTTCCACCAAACTGCAGAAGCTGCAGCCGTTCGGCACCGGCCGCGTGCTGCTGGTTTCGCAGGATAACAAGTGGCTGGTCGCGCCGACCGCCGACCTCCTGATGAAGGACTATAACGGCACTGGCGCAGACATCATCAAGTCGGCTTTGACCTCTTCTTCGTCAAGCGTCCTGAAGGACCTCTCGGACAATAGCGGCGAGGCATTCGACCGCGTCGTCTACCCCTTCGCCGTTCCCGGCCTCAACGCCACCTGGGTCGTTCTCATCGACGTGCCGCACAGCGCCATTGCAGCGCCGGTACGCGATCAGACCTATATGATGATCGTTGCCGGCATCCTCGTACTCGCTGCCGTCATGCTCGCTCTCTACGCCGCCGTGCGCGGTTTCGTGCAGAAGCCGCTTGCGGGTCTCGTCGCAAGCGTCAACCGCCTCAGCGCCGGCAACTATGCCGAACCGGTCGCCGGTCAGGCCGGCGCGGACGAAGTGGGCTCGGTCGCCAAAGCGCTGGAAGGCTTCCGCTTCGCACTCGCCGATACCAAACGCCTGGAAGGCGAAGCCAACAATCAGCGTCTGGCCGCGGAAGGCGAGCGGCGCCGCTCGGAAACGGAACGCAGCGAGAGCGTTGCGCTGCAACGCCATATCGTGAGCATTCTCGGCCATAACCTTGCCGAACTCTCGAAAGGCAATCTCAGCCAGCGGATCACGGACGATTTCCCAGGCGAATATGCCCAGCTCAAGCAGGATTTCAATGCCGCGCTGGCGAGCCTCGAGGAGACCGTGCACACCGTCAATGCCAGCGTCGGCAATATCGGCAGCGGCACCGGTGAAATCAGCAACAGCGCATCGGATCTCGCCCGCCGCACCGAACAGCAGGCGGCAAGCCTCGAAGAGACGGCGGCAGCGCTCAACCAGCTCACCGCTCAGGTCAATTCCAGCGCCGAGAACGCCCGCACGGCGGCAAGCAGCGTCAGCGCCGCTTCCGAAGATGCCGAGCGTTCCGGTGAGATCGTCCAGAAAGCCATTGCCTCCATGCACGGCATCGAGCAATCGTCGCAGGAAGTGTCACGCATCATCGGCGTCATCGACGAGATCGCTTTCCAGACCAACCTCTTGGCGCTGAACGCCGGCGTGGAAGCCGCCCGTGCCGGCGAGGCAGGCAAGGGCTTTGCCGTCGTCGCGCAGGAAGTGCGCGAGCTGGCTCAGCGCTCGGCCAATGCCGCCAAGGAGATCAAGACCCTGATCAACGCCTCGGCCGGGCAGGTCAAGGAAGGCGTCGATCTGGTCGGCCGCACGGGCGATGCTTTGCACAAGATCGCCCAGCAGGTGATGGAGATCAACGGCCTGATCCGCCAGATCTCCGCGTCTGCAAGCGAGCAGGCCATCGGGTTGAAGGAAATCAACTCGGCCATGAACCAGATGGACCAGGTGACCCAGCAGAACGCCGCGATGGTCGAGGAGACCACGGCCTCCAGTGTGGCGCTTGCCGAGGAGGCCCAGACGCTCAGGACGCTCGTCGCACGCTTCCGCACCGCGCGGGCCGTCCAGGAAAATGCCAGCGCATTGCGGGCAACGGCGCAGCAGATGCGTGCGCCGGCAGCTCCGCGCCGGGCTGCGGCACCTGTGGCTGCGCCGGCGCGCAAGGCGGCTGCCCAGACCCAAGGCGCCAATGCACTCGCTCGGGACGATTGGGAAGAGTTCTGAGCCGACCTTGACCGGATGAAAACGCAAAAGGCCGCCGGATCGATCCGGCGGCCTTTTGCATGGTCCGATCAGATGGGGGTCCCGATCAGATGCGTGCGAACCGTTCCGTCAGCAATGCGAAAAAGCCATCAGCGTCAACGTCGCGCATGACCTTGGCATTGCGCTTACGGTCGGTGACGTGCCACCAGTCCACCACGGTCATGCCGGCGGTCAGCTCCGAAGTCACCTCGATCTCGACATTGCATTCGCGCCCCTTGAACAGCTCGGGCCTCAGAAGGTAAGCGATAACCGTCGGGTCATGCAGCGGACCACCGTCCGAGCCGTATTTCTCGATATCGAAGCGCTCGAAGAACTGCAGCATTTCGACCATGGCCTTGGCCGGTGGAGTGCCGACAGCGGCGATACGCTCGACGCGATCCTTGCGCGTCAGCAGCTTGTGGGTGACGTCGAGCGGCATCATGACGATGGGCACACCCGAGCGGAACACGACGTCCGCCGCCTCGGGGTCGACATAGATGTTGAACTCGGCCGCCGGCGTGATGTTGCCGCCTTCGAAGAAGCCGCCGCCCATCATGACAAGCTCGCGTACGCGGCCGACGATGTCGGGCGCCTTCTGGAAAGCCATTGCGATATTGGTCAGCGGGCCGAGCGTGCAGAGCGTGACGGCGCCTTCCGGTTCCCTGCGCAGCGTATCGACGATGAAATCGACGGCATGGCCCGGCTGCAGCTCCATGGTCGGCTCGGACAGTTCCGGGCCGTCGAGGCCGGTCTTGCCATGCACATGCTCGGCCGTGACCAGCTTGCGCTTGAGCGGCGCATCGGCGCCGGCAAATACCTTGACGTCGCGACGATCGCAGAGCTCGCAGACGATGCGGGCATTGCGGCTCGTCAGCCGTAGCGGCACGTTGCCGGCGACCGCCGTGATGCCGAGCACATCGATCTCCTCGCGGCTGCCGAAGGCGAGAAAGATCGCTGCGGCGTCATCCTGACCGGGGTCGGTATCGATGATGATTTTTCTGGGTTCGGTCATGTCTTCAACTTTCCTCCGGTGCAGATCGAGAGGCTTTGTCGCGGGTCCGGTCCGGCTTTGTCAAGCACTCGCTCGCCGTGGCGCAAAACGATTTCGCATCATGGATTCCGATCTCGCAAATGCGAAGACGTGATGGCTTGCACTCACAGGTGCGTACTCCCATATTATGGCCAACCGGGTGCTGAAGATCAGGTCCGGAACGGTCGCTTGATACCAAGGACTTGAAACGATGAGCCGGATGACTCCCTTTGCCAGCCCACTGCTTCTGGGCTTCGACACCATGGAAAAGACGCTGGAGCGGATTTCCAAGGTCAGCGACGGTTACCCTCCCTACAATATCGAACGGATGCGTGCGGACCGTCTTTCCGGCGAGCCGGAGCGTCTGCGCATCACGCTGGCCGTCGCCGGCTTTTCCGAAGACGAGCTCGATGTCACGACGGAAGAAAACCAGCTTCTGATCCGGGGGCGCCAGGTCGAGCAGGGCGAGCGCGACTATCTCTATCGCGGCATTGCCGCCAGGCAATTCCAGCGCGTCTTCGTCCTTGCCGACGGCATGCAGGTGCTCGGCGCCACGCTGAAGAACGGCCTGCTCTCCGTCGACCTCATTCGGCCGGAACCCGACCGCATAGTAAAGAAAATTAACATTTCGGTCTCACAGTAGAACAACGGCCTAGAGCCGGACGATTTCAGGCCGAATCGATCTGAAATGCGAATCAGCTCTAGAATCAAAAAACTAGAGCACGATGTCGCCAAAAGCCGCTTACACATTTCGGCATCATGCTCCTGAGCCGTTGGTCCCTCACACTGGAGGTACGAGCATGTTGTTGAAAGAAGCCACCGCCCGCCTGACCCAAACCGAACTTGCCAATATCGGCACCGGTGAGGTCGCCTACATCAGAAAAATGGATTGGTCCGAAGTATCCCGTTGCTTCCCGGAAGCGCCCGATATCGATCCCGATGTCGATCTCTGGGCTCTCTTCGGTGCCGACGGCACGCCGATCCTTTTGACGGACAATCGCTCCAGCACCTTCTATCGTGCTGCCGAAGACGAACTGAAGACGGTCAGCCTGCACTGACCATGAGCGTCGCCCGACGGTGAAATCCGCCGTCCGCCAGGACCGCATCGAACCGGCCCCATATGGCAACGCGTGCGCATGATCCAGACCGCCTCGCGCGGCGGTCTTCGAATGGTGCGATCAGCAATATCTCAAATTTTCGCCCTGATAACGAGCGGTCAGACTTTCTTGAAGGTCAGATAGGCAGACGAGCGCCCCTCGCGCCTCGCTTTGGCTTCATAGCGCGTGCTCGGCCAGCCCTCATAGGGTGTCAGCCAGTCGGCGGCATTCCGCGCGGTCCACTCGAAGCCACCATGCGCATGGCAATGCTGCAGCGTCCAGTTGACATAAGTGTCGATGTCCGATGCGAAGCAGAAGAGCGCGCCAGGCTTCAGCACGCGGTGGAAACGGGCAAGGTTCACCTGCGAGACGAAGCGGCGTTTCCAATGCTTCTTCTTCGGCCAGGGATCCGGATAGAGCAGGTCGATCTGATCGAGGCATCCGGCCGGCAGCCAATCCAGCACCTGCGTCGCGTCGTCATTGTAGACGCGGATATTGTGCGCGCCAGCTTCGTCGACACGTGCAAGCAGCTTCTGCATCGAATTGACGAAGGGTTCCACGCCGATGAAGCCTGCTTTCGGCTGCTCCAGCGCCCTGTGGATCAGATGCTCTCCCCCGCCGAAGCCGATCTCCAGGCGCAGATGTTCGGTCGGCACCGGGAAGAGATCGTTCAGCGGCTGCGGCGCCGGGTCGGAAAGGTCGAGGATGAACCGCGGCAGCAATGCTTCCAGCTTTTCGGCCTGCTGGCCGCGCAAGGCCTTACCCTTGCGCCGGCCGAAGAATGCTTCCGTCGCCCGCGACCGGCGCTCGGTATCGATCATGCGGCTTCCCGGAGCTTCACGGCTTCCTTGAGGGCCTTGACCAGGTCCGTACGCTCCCAGGAGAAGGAACCGTCACGACCGGCCTTGCGACCGAAGTGACCATAGGCCGAGGTCTTTGCATAGATCGGCTTGTTGAGGTCGAGGTGACGGCGGATGCCGGTCGGCGAAAGGTCCATATTCTTGCGGATGGCCTCTTCGACCTGATCTTCGGTAACGCCCTTGCCCGTGCCGTGCAGATCGACATAGATCGACAGCGGCTGGGCAACACCGATGGCGTAGGACAGCTGGATCGTGCAGCGATCGGAAAGACCGGCGGCAACGACGTTCTTTGCAAGATAGCGGGCGGCATAGGCAGCCGAACGGTCGACCTTGGTCGTGTCTTTGCCGGAGAAAGCGCCGCCGCCGTGCGGGGCAGCACCGCCGTAGGTATCGACAATGATCTTGCGGCCGGTGAGACCGGCATCGCCGTCCGGGCCGCCGATGACGAACTTGCCGGTGGGGTTGATGTACCACTTGCAATCGGAGGCAATCTTCAGGTCGCCGAGGGCTTCGACGATATAGGGCTCGACAACGGTGCGAACCTTCTTCGAGTCCCAGCTTTCGTCGAGATGCTGGGTGGACAGAACGATCGAGGTCACTTCGGACGGCTTGCCGTCGACGTAGCGGACAGTCACCTGGCTCTTGGCATCGGGGCCGAGCTTGGCAACCTCACCGTCGCCCTTCTTGCGGGCGGCAGCGAGCAGCTGCAGGATCCTGTGCGAATAGTAGATCGGCGCCGGCATGAGGTCAGGCGTTTCCTTGCAGGCGTAGCCGAACATGATGCCCTGGTCGCCGGCACCCTCGTCACCCTGCTGGTCGGCAGCGTTGTCGACGCCCTGGGCGATATCGGCGGACTGCGAATGCAGGAGCACGTCGATGCGCGCCTTCTTCCAGTGGAAGCCGTCCTGTTCGTAGCCGATATCCTTGATGGCTCGGCGCGCGGCGGCCTTGAACTTGGAAGGATTGATGACGTCGTTGCCGTCCTTGTCCTTCTTCATCAGGCTCGGAGGCAGGCGAACCTCACCGGCGATGACGACGCGGTTGGTGGTGGCAAGGGTCTCGCAGGCTATGCGCACGCTCCAGGGGTTCACGCCGGTTTTTGTGGCCTCGCGGTAAACCAGATCGACGATTTCATCGGAGATGCGGTCACAGACTTTATCCGGGTGACCTTCGGCAACAGACTCACTCGTAAACAGATAATTCGCGCGCATACGGGATTCCCCTCAAAGAACAAATCTCTGCATTTGATATTCGCCTCCGCCTGGAAAAACAAGCCACACAAGGACATAAATATATCTTTATATCCCCGCCAGGGTGATAAAATTTTGCCTGAAACGCGAAAAGGCGGCCAAACTGACCGCCTCTCCACTTTACGGGTTTGCCCTTGCTGAGAAAGGGTTACTCGGCATCTGCCTCGGCGGCTAGCGCCTTGACCAGCTCGACAACCTTGCGACGGACTTTACCATCGGAAATCTTCACGAAGGCGCGATTGAGCTGCAGGCCTTCGGAGGAAGACAGGAAATCGACGACGTAGTTGGAACTGGATGCCTCGGCCATGCCGCCGGCGGCTGCCGAGTGCTCACCCGGCGCATCTTCGAAAAAGAAGGATACCGGGACATTGAGGATGCTTGAGATATTCTGCAGGCGGCTGGCGCCAACGCGGTTGGTGCCTTTTTCGTATTTCTGAATTTGCTGAAACGTAATTCCGAGGCTTTCGCCGAGCTTTTCCTGGCTCATGCCAAGCATTGTGCGGCGGAGGCGTATGCGGCTACCGACATGAATGTCGATGGGGTTCGGCTTCTTTTTATTCTCTATCATCATTTTACCCTAACATAGGTTGAATTCAGGACCTGCCACCCGGTACCCTTCTCCACCCCTATAACGCCACGTTGCAGCCGACGCCCCCAAGGCCTCCAGTCTACGTTCAAAAGGCGGATGCCTAGCACTATGCAATTTTAGGGTTTTTTGGTCAATTCACCCTAAAAATAAAACCCATACGCGAAATCGCAGCAATCATGCCGACTGCGCCGATGATCAACCAAAAGTTTGTTTTTCTGACCTTATCATCGATGCGCGATACGGTTGCGCCACCCAGAGTAGCATCTATAAAGCCTTGCTGGTTATAATCGATACCAGAAAGCAGACGTCCGTGTGCATCAACGAATGCTGAAATACCTGTATTGGCGCTCCGAATCAGCGGCAGCCCCTGCTCCACCGCTCTCACCCTTGCCTGCAGGAAATGCTGATAGGGGCCAGGCGTATCTCCGAACCAGCCGTCGTTGGTCACGTTGAGAATGGCATCGACCTGGCGGATTTCCGACGTCATCTCGTTCGGGAAGATGATCTCGTAGCAGATCAGCGGATAGAACTTGATGCCATCCGGCAACGTCAGCAATTGCCGCTTGGCGGCGGCGGAAAACCCGCCCGGCAGCTCCACGACATTCTCGATGCCGAGATAGCTGAGAATATGCTCGAAGGGGACATATTCGCCGAAGGGCACGAGATGGGTCTTGTCGGAGGCGCCAATGATCTGACCTTTGCCGTCGATGACATAGATCGAATTGTAATAGCGCGGCTCGATGCCAGGCCCCATGTCTTCGACGCGGACGGCGCCGGTGATCAGGGTCTGGTCGTCGTCGAGCTGATCCGCTATGCGGGCAAGCGCATCGCGGTTATCGGTCAGGATGAAGGGAACGGCCGTCTCGGGCCAGACGATGATGTCGGGTCGCCTGCCGCCGTTTGCCGGCGGCTGGACCGAAAGCGCCAGGTGCTTGTCGAAGATGGCGGCGCGGTCGGCGGCCGTGTCCATCTTGGTTTCCTGATCGATGGACGGCTGTACGATACGCACGACCGGCGCGGTCTTGGCGTCGGTGAGCGGCGCTTCGGGCAGACCAAGCGCGTAGTAGCCGTAGCCCACATGAGCTGAAACGATGAGGATAGCAAGACCGATCCCCGGCACCCTGCCCTGGCGCGTGCCGAGCAGTGCCGGCGAGGCGAAGACGAAGACGGCAAGCACGTTGACCCCGAGCACGCCGATCACATGCGCCGACTGCATCATCAGCGGAATGGGCATGGCGCCATAACCGATGGCATTCCAGGGAAAGCCGGTGAAGAGGAAGCTGCGCAGCCATTCGAGAATGCCGAAGGCGAAGGCGAGTGCCGCGATACGCCCCATGCCGTCGGACCACAGGAGGCGGGCAAGCACGGTCGCAACACCGTAGAAGACGGCCAGGAAGGCGGGAAGGCCGAGAATTGCGAGCGGCAAGGCCCAGGCGAATTCGTCGGCATCGATCAGCAGCGCGTGGCCGAGCCACCAGAGACCGGCAACGAAATAGCCGAAGCCGAACAGCCAGCCGGTGAAGAAAGCCGGCCACAGACGCCCGAGCAGGCCGCTGTCCGGGCCTGCGGCGACACCGTCCAGCAGCAAGACCAGCAGCGTGAAGGAGACGAACATCGCCGCAAAGAAGCCGAAAGGCGGCAATGCCAGCACGCCGGCGGCACCGGCTAGGATCGTAAGCAACGCACGTTTGAAACCCCAGACGAGGATCACCCTGCCCGAAAGCCATTCCATGCGCCAGCTCCGTCCAATCGCGAATCAATTGGGCGCAGTCTTTCAAAAATGCAGCGATTTGTCCCGCTGAAGCGCCGACTATAGCGCCGCGCGTCATATGCGGCGCGCGAGGGGTCGCTGTAACGCTTTAAATCTGCAGCATAATTTCAGGAAAAGCGCTGCGCACTTTTCCTGAAATTGCTCTAATGGCTGGTTGCGTTACGCTCTGCCGATATTTCCTCGGCAATCGCTTCCGGCGCCGGCAGGTCACGCTCCGGCGAACCCACTTCGCCTTCCAACTTGACGGTCGGCCGGCGGCGAACGGCATGGCGCTTGCGTGTGATACGCACCCGCTTGATGCGGCGCGGATCGGCATCGAGAATATGAAACTCGAAGCCCGGAAGCGCCTGTACCACCTCGCCGCGCACCGGAATGCGACCAAGCGCGGAGAAGATCAGGCCGCCAAGCGTATCCACCTCGTCCACCTGCTCGGCGATATCGAAATCCGGACCGATCGCTGCGGCGATCTCCTCCAGCTCGACGCGGGCGTCGGCGACGAAGACGTCTTCGGAGACGCGCTTGAACATCACTTCTTCGTCATCATGTTCGTCATCGATGTCGCCGACGACCATTTCGACGATGTCCTCATGCGAAGCCAGGCCGTCCGTGCCGCCGTATTCGTCGATGACAAGCGCCATCTGCGTCCGGTTGACCTGCATGCGGCGCAGGAGATCGGAGGCGAGCATCGAGGGCGGCACGAACAGGATCTTGCGGATGATGCCGGCGTCCGCCAGCGTCTTCTGCAGATCGACCCGCGAAAGATCGAAATTCGGCTTGGCCGAGCGCGGCGCTTTTTCGGCGGCAGCACCGGTCGCAGCAGCGGTGGCCGTCTTGGCGCTGCCTGCGCGACGCTTGTTGCGGGCCTGCTTGGCGACATAGGAGAGCAGATCGCGGATATGCACCATGCCGCGCGGATCGTCCAGCGTATCTGCATAGACGGGCATGCGTGAGCGGCCGCTTTCCTCGAACAGGATCATCAGCTCTCCGATGGTGATATTCTGGTCGACGGCCTCGATGTCGGCGCGGGGCACCATGACATCCTCGACGCGCACCTCGCGGAAGCGCAGGATGTTGTGCAGCATCGCCCGCTCATCCGCGGAGAAGGCGTCGTCACCGGCCGCGTTGGTCATCAGCGCGTCGGCGAGATCCTCGCGCAACCGGGCGGCATCCTGCGCCGGGCGAAGGATGCGCGCGGCGCGTGCCCAGAATGAAGAATGGGATCGCTTGCCGTTGCTACTACTGCCTACCTCGTCGGAGGAGGCTGCATCGGCTCCGTCTTTGGCCTCGGGGGCCGGTCTTGTCGTAAAGTCGCTCATTGTTCCTGATCGGACAGGGTTCAAATCAAATGGGGTCTTGTCCCGCATAGGGATCAGATAGGCCAAGACCAGCCAAAATGCGAGTCTCCAGCCCCTCCATTCTTTCGGCTTCGCTATTATTCATATGGTCGTAGCCGAAGAGATGCAAGAAACCATGCACCATCAGATGCGTCAGATGGTCGTCAAAACTCTTTTCGAACTCGACGGCCTCCCGCTCCACGGTCTCTCTGGCGATGATGATGTCGCCGAGCATCGGGCCGGGCTTGCCGCCGGGCTCCAGCGGAAAAGCCGGAAAGGAAAGGACGTTCGTCGCCTTGTCCTGCGAGCGCCATTCCGCATTGATCTCACGGATGGAGGCGTCGTCGGTGAAGACCAGGGACAATTCGGTCGCCGTTCTTGGAAAAGGCTGCTTTTCGTGTTTCTTGAGATAGGCCGCAGCTTCACCCAGCACGCGCTCGGCAAGCGACTGCAACTCCTCTTCGGAGGGCCAATCGCCCTCCTCCACGCTGATCTGTATATCGAGTTTGCTCATCGGCTTCTGCGTCGCAGATCAGATCTGCGAATCGCTTTCCTCGGCCGTTGCGGCATAGGTGGAATCGTAAGCCCGAACGATGCGTGCCACCAGCGGATGACGGACGACATCCGTATCCTTGAAGCGAACGATGGTGATGCCTTCGACGCCGTTCAGCAGCTGTAGCGCTTCGACCAGGCCGGACTTGACGCCGCGCGGCAAGTCGATCTGGCTCGGATCGCCTGTCACGATCATCCGCGAGTTTTCGCCGAGACGGGTCAGGAACATTTTCATCTGCATGGATGTCGTGTTCTGCGCCTCGTCGAGGATGACGGCAGCGTTGGCAAGCGTGCGGCCACGCATGAAGGCGAGCGGAGCGATCTCGATGACGCCGGCGATGATGGCACGCTCGACTTTGTCGCCCGGCATCATGTCGTAGAGCGCATCATAGAGCGGACGCAGGTAGGGATCGACCTTTTCCTTCATGTCGCCAGGCAGGAAGCCGAGACGCTCACCGGCCTCGACGGCCGGGCGCGACAGGATGATCTTCTCCACGGCGCCGCGCTCCAGAAGCTGAGCAGCGTGGGCAACGGCAAGATAGGTCTTGCCGGTACCGGCAGGCCCGACGCCGAGGACGAGCTCGGAACGCTCCAGCGCCCGCATATAGGCATCCTGGGTCGGCGTGCGAGCGATGATCGTCTTCTTGCGCGTCGAAATCTGCGCCATCGTCAACTTGGCTTTTCTCTCCATGGTCGGCAGCGTCAATTGATCGTCGGCGGCAACCGCCATGCGGATTGCCCCTTCCACGTCGGAACGCTCCACATTGCCGCCTTTTTGCAGCTTGTCATAGAGGTAATCGAGCGTGCGGCGCGCCTGATTGGTGGCCAGCACATCGCCTGTGATGACGACGGAGTTGCCGCGGGCGCGCGCATCGATGCCGAGCCGCTCCTCGAGCAGCTTCAAATTCTGGTCGAATTGCCCGAAAAGCTCACTGGCGAACCGATTATTCTCGAACGTCAGGGTGAAGTGATTGGCGTCGCTCGCGGTGCGGGGCTGGCGCGATGAAGAAGAAACCAATTCCTGTCCGTTCAAGCGGTGCGGCTCCTTTGGGTAGGCCGGAACCTAGAGCAACTCAGCAAAGAGACTGTTGGTGCTCGTTCCGGTGATTCGTACGTTAATAATGTCACCGATTTGCGATGCTTTTGCATCAACATTCACAGATTGCAGCCAAGGGGAGCGTCCAATCAACTGGCCCGGCATCCGGCCCGGCTTTTCCAGAAGGATATCCACTGTTTTGCCCACACAGGCCTCGGCAAACGCATGCTGCTGCCTCAACAGCAATGTCTGCAATCGCTCCAGCCGCTCGGTCTTGACCTCTTCGGGCACCTGATCCTTCAATTCCGCACCGGGCGTGCCCGGCCGCGTGGAATATTTGAACGAGAAGGCCTGTGCATAATTCACCTCCCCGATAAGCCTCAGTGTATCCTCAAAATCCTGGTCTGTCTCCCCCGGGAAACCGACGATGAAATCACCGGAAAGCGCGATATCCGGCCGTGCGGCCCGGATTTTCTCGATCAGCGCGAGGTATTCCGCAGCCGTGTGCCGACGGTTCATGGCCTTCAGAATACGATCCGAGCCGGCCTGGACCGGCAGGTGCAGATAGGGCATCAGCGTGCGCAGATCGCGATGCGCGGCGATCAGCCGGTCGTCCATGTCGCGCGGGTGGCTGGTCGTGTAGCGCAGGCGCGCGAGGCCGGGGATTTCCGCCAAACGATAGAGGAGATCGCCGAGGCTCCAGGCTTCGCCTTTGGGTCCGATGCCATGCCAGGCATTGACGTTCTGGCCGAGCAGGGTGATTTCGCGCACACCGCCGTCCACAAGTTTCTCGGCCTCCTCGACGATCTGAGCGACCGGGCGGGAGACTTCTGAGCCGCGGGTGTAGGGTACGACGCAGAAGGTGCAGAACTTGTCGCAGCCTTCCTGCACCGTCAGGAAGGCGGTGACGCCGCGGGAGCGAATCTTCGCCTTCTCTGCGATCGGCAGATGCTCGAACTTGTCCTCGATCGCATATTCGGTATCGACGACGCGCTGACCTTCCTTGGCGCGGCGAAGCGCGTCGGGCAGGCGATGATAGGTCTGCGGGCCTATGACGACATCGACGGCCGGCGCGCGGCGCAGGATTTCTTCGCCTTCCGCCTGGGCGACGCAGCCTGTGACGCCGATCATCATATCGCGGCCGCCGGCAGCCTTTCGCTTCTTCATCTCGCGCAGGCGGCCAAGCGCGGAATAGACCTTTTCCGCCGCCTTTTCGCGGATGTGGCAGGTGTTCAGCAGGACGAGGTCGGCCTCTTCCATGTCCTCGGTCGGCTCATAGCCGTCGCGGGAGAGCGCATCGCTCATCCGCGTGGAATCATAAACATTCATCTGGCAGCCGTAGGTCTTGATGAAGACCTTGCGGCTGTTGGAGCCGTCGCGGGGACCGAGCTGTGAAGCGTCGGCCGCCGGGGCATCGAGGATCAGGCTGTCCTTGGTCATGGGCCGCTATGTAGTGGCTTTTGCCGCCGGAGAAAATGAAAAAGTTGGAATCACCTGGAAATCAAGCGATCTCGCGGCCAAGCAGGCGGCTGGCAAGCATATTGCGAATGCGCCGCGCGATGGTGGCGCTGACTTCCTTGCGGTTGGTGCCGGGGCGATAATCGACGGCTTCGCCGAAGCAGACATCGACATCGATGGCGCCACACTGGATAATGCCCTTCAGGTGCGGCACGAGCTCGATGTCGCCGGGCCACGCCGTCAGCGGGCGATAATAGCGACCCATCGGCGTGCCATGAACGCGGGTGTAGGCGACTGCGACCGGCTGGACATGCACGACGGCATCCGGCGCCTTCGGCAGCGCGGCAGCAGCAGCGCCGAACAGCGAGGACTTGACCTCAAGCAGCCGATTGCCGTCGGACGTCGTCCCTTCCGGAAACAGAACCATGATCTCGCCATCGGCCATGCGGTCGGCGATCTCGTTTACCTGCTCGCCGGTCTTGCGCTTCTGCTCGCGCTCGACGAAGACGCTCTTCTGCCATTGCGCGAACTGGCCGAAGATCGGCCAGTCCCGCACTTCCGATTTTGCGATGAAAGCTACATCGGCAACCGCCGAAAGGACGAGAATGTCGAGCCAGGACGAGTGGTTGGAGGCCAGCATCAATGGCCGGCTCGTCTCCATCCTGCCGACCACATGGATGCGCACCCCAAGCCAGTAGCAGACGATGCGGTGCCAGTAGCGCGGCAGATAGCGCCGGAGCCTCCAGTCGAAGCGCAGGCAAAGGATCTGCAGCGGCAGCATCACGGCGCTGACGGCGCAAATGACCACGGCGGCACAGCCGATGCGCAGCCAGGTCATCAAATCATTCGCTCCTGCATAAAAGCCTTCACGTCAACCTTCGTCCTTCTTCAGCGGGATGCCGTAAAGCTCCAGCCGGTGGTCGACGAGTTTGAAGCCGTGTTCGCGGGCAATGCGTTCCTGCAAAGCCTCGATCTCCGGCGAATGGAATTCGATCACCTCACCGCTCTTCAGGTCGATCAGGTGGTCGTGATGCTCTTCCGGCACCGTTTCGTAGCGGGAACGTCCATCGCGAAAATCGTGGCGGGCAAGAAGGCCGGCATCCTCAAACAGCTTGACAGTGCGATACACGGTGGAAATCGAGATTTTCGCATCCACCTGTACAGAACGCCGATAGAGCTCTTCGACATCCGGGTGATCCCCGGAACTCTCGATAATGCGCGCGATGATCCGGCGTTGCTCCGTCATGCGCATGCCGCGCTCGGCGCAAAGCTCCTCGAGGGATTTTACGGCATCATCCATCAATTGCTGTGTCTTCGGTCTGTTGGACTGTAACAAGGGATAGAGCGCCGAATTGCCGTTCCATCCATTTGTCTTGCCGCATTCGTGCGACGCCAAGTGATGCCACCTGGCTGCAAAATGCTCTAGCGAAGAACGCGGCGCATGACAAGCGCCGTCGATCTGGTGCCGTCGTCACCGACATAGTAGGCCTTGCGCTCGCCGACCGTTTCGAAGCCGAGCTTGCGATAGAGGCCGAGCGCCGGCTGATTGCCGCCGTCAACCTCCAGGAACATGGCTTCACCGCCGCGATTGCGGGTCTCGCGAAGGGCCGCCTGCATCAGTCTCCAGCCGAGGCCGGAGCGCGCGAGCTTGGCATGGACGGCGATCGTCAGGATTTCACCCTCGCCCGCCACATGCCGCGCCAGCACGAAGCCGGGAAGCGCCTTCTTCAGGATGGCATTGGTCTGGCGGGCGACGAAGCCGAAGGTGGTTTCCTGCGAAAGGAGCCCCTGAAATTCGGCCTCGTCCCAGACCCGCGAGAACCGCTCGCCGTGCAGGAGCGCCACTTCGGCGCAGTCCTTCAGTTCCATTGGGATGATTTCGTATTCGGCTTTCAAGGTAAGGTAGGATTCGAGCATTTCTACTGCCTGGCAACTGCGTATCCGGCCTGCGGTCTGGCATCGGGTCCGCGAAGATAAAGCGGCTTCGGCTTTTCGCCGGCAGGTTTGCCAGCGCCCAGCCGGGCGACGATGGCAATCGGAAATGCGTCTGGCCGCTCCGCAGGCGGCGCGTCGCTCAGCCGGGCGACGGCCGTTCCGGTGACGATGCCGTCGAAGGCGCCGGCAATTGTCCGCGCCTCGCCGATCGTCACGGCCCGAGCCTCGTCCAGCGGACTGCCATCGGCATCGAAGCTCTGGAGATAGATCTCCTCGCGCTTGGCATCGATGGCAGCCAGAACCGACTTGCCCGGATTCTGCTCTCGCGCGGCCGCTGCCATGACCTCGAGGGTCGTGACGCCAACGGCAGCGACATTGAGGGAAAGTGCAAAACCGCGTGCGGCTGCGACGCCGATGCGGATGCCGGTGAAGGAACCGGGGCCGACGGTCACGACGACACGCTCGACCGCCGAAAGCGCTATACCGGCCTTTGCCAGCGCCTCGTCGACAACGTGCATCAAATGCTCGGCATGCCCCCGTCCGATCGTTTCCGTGACCTCCCCCATCACAGAATCACTGCCGCTATCATACACAGCGGCAGCGCAATCCACACCTGCCGTGTCGAGCGCCAGTACGATCATGTCAACTTTTCCGAAAGCCTGGGTGTTAAACGGCTTCGACTTCCTGCACTTCCGGGACGAAATGGCGCAGAAGGTTCTGCACGCCATGCTTCAGCGTCGCCGTCGAAGACGGGCAACCCGAGCACGATCCCTTCATGTTGAGGTAGACCTTGCCGTCGCGGAAGCCGCGGAACGTGATGTCGCCGCCATCCTGGGCAACGGCAGGACGCACGCGGGTATCCAGCAGTTCCTTGATCGTCAGAACGATCGCCTCGTCGCCCTCGTCGAAGAACTCACCGCCGGCATCCTGCACTTCGGAGGAAACCGAAGACGTTCCCATGACCGGCTTGCCGGACATGAAATGCTCCATGATCGAACCGAGGATGGCGGGTTTCAGATGCTGCCATTCCTGATTTTCCTTGGAGACCGAAATGAAGTCGTAGCCGAAATAGACGCCCGTTACGCCAGGAACTTCGAAGAGGCGGGCGGCGAGCGGCGAAGCTTCGGCTTCCTCGGCGCTGCGGAACTCGGCCGTGCCGCTTTCCATAACCACTTTGCCCGGCAGGAACTTGAGGGTCGCGGGGTTCGGCGTCGCTTCGGTCTGAATGAACATCTTGATCTCCATGCGGCGGGCGAAACACCCGGTTCCGACTTTAGAATATTTCAAAAGAAAATAGGCCTTTTGGCCATTTCAATCAAGAGAGTGTTTCTCAAGAAATGGCATGCGCCGGTCAGCTCAGCGCGTCGATTTCCTCGTTGCTCAGCGTGTCCGGAAGCACGGTGACTGGGATCGGAAAGGCTGCCGCGCGTCCGGCGATCGATGAAACGAGCGGGCCTGGACCTTCCTTGGCCGAACCGGCGGCAAGCACGAGGAGCGCAATATCGCGATCTTCCTCGATCGCCGCGTTGATCTGTTCGGCCGCCGATCCCTCGCGGATGACGATCTCCGGATCGATGCCGACATTCTCGCGCACGCTCTGCGCCGCCTTTGCGGTCGCGGCCTCGGCCTCCTCGCGCGCTTCCGCCCGCATGATCTCCTCGACGCCGAGCCATTGCTGGAAATCGCCCTCGGGAATCACATAGAGCAATACGAGGCCGCCATTGGAATTCTTGGCACGTCGGCCAGCATAGTGGACGGCGCGCTGGCATTCGGGCGTGCCGTCGATGATCGCCATGAACTTGCGGCGATGGCCTTCCAGCCGTGAGAGACGTTTTGAAACCATGCGGCGATTCTGACACCCGAAGGCGACGTTTTGCAAGCCCCCGTTTTCAACCGGGGAGCTTGCATGACGACATCTTCAATAGAGAAAGCCGATAATGTCGCGAACCTGCTTCATGGTCACGTCGGCGCGGGCGCGAGCGCGGGCGCCGCCATCACGCAGAACAGCATCGATGTGACCGGGATCGGCCATCAGGCGGCGCATCTCCATCGTGATCGGCGACAGCACATGCACCGCGAGATCGACCAGCGCCGGCTTGAAGACCGAAAACTGCTGGCCGCCGAATTCGGATAGAACCTCGGCCTTCGACTTGTCGGCAAGAGCCGCATAGATACCGACCAGATTGTCGGCTTCCGGGCGGCCGGCGAGACCGGCGATTTCGCTCGGCAAGCCATCCGGATCGGTCTTGGCCTTGCGGATCTTCTTCGAAATATTTTCCTCGTCGTCGAGCAGGTTGATGCGCGAGAGGTCGGAAGCATCGGATTTCGACATCTTCTTGGTTCCGTCACGCAGCGACATCACGCGTGGCGCTGGGCCATCGATCAGCGGCTCGACCATCGGGAAATAGGCATGCACCGGCTCGTCGCCGACAGTGATGTCGATGCCGTAGCCGGTGCGGCGTATATGCTCCATGTAGTCCAGATTGAACTTCATGGCGATATCGCGGGTCAGCTCCAGATGCTGCTTCTGGTCGTCACCAACCGGAACATGGGTGGCGCGATAGAGCAGGATGTCGGCGGCCATCAGGCTCGGATAGGCGTAAAGGCCGAGCGAGGCCTGCTCGCGGTCCTTGCCGGCCTTGTCCTTGAACTGCGTCATGCGGTTCATCCAGCCGATGCGGGCGACGCAGTTGAAGATCCAGGCAAGCTCGGCGTGCCCCGGCACGGCCGATTGATTGAAGACGATATGCTTTTCCGGATCGATGCCGGCAGCAAGGAAGGCGGCCGTGATCGAACGCGTCTGGTTCGGCATATCGTCATGGACGAGCTGGGCCGTCAGCGCATGCATATCGACGACGCAATAGATGCAATCGTTGTTTTCCTGCAGGGCCACGAACTTGCGGATCGCGCCGAGATAGTTACCGAGATGGAGATTGCCTGTGGGCTGAACGCCGGAGAATACGAGCGGCTTGAATTCGGTCATGTCGTCCTCAAAAGGCTTGTGGAGGGCCTAGAGCATGATGCCGAAAAGTGTATGCGGTTTTCGGACGACATCATGCTCTATTTCTTTGATTTTAGAGCCGGATGATTTTCGGTCGCTTCGACCGAAAATCATCCGGCTCTAGGAGAGCAATGCTCGCCCCTTGGTTTCGAGCGGCTTATGCACGCGGTATCGACGGGGATCAAGAGGCTATGTGACGGAGTCTCAGGAAGAATGCTGGATCAGGTCCCAGGTGTTGCCGTAGGGATCGGCAAAGACCGCCACCGTGCCATAGACTTCATGGCGCGGCTCCTCCAGAAAACGCACGCCCTTGGCCTTCATCGCGGCATGGTCGCCGGCGAAATCATCGGTCTTGAGGAAGAAGCCGACGCGGCCGCCGGTCTGGTTGCCGATCGCGGCGCGCTGACTGTCGCTGGCGGCCTGGGCGAGCAACAGCGCGGCGCCCTCGGTGCCTTTCGGTCTGACGACGACCCAGCGCTTGCCTTCCGACTGCGCCTCGTCAGCCAAGCACTCGAAGCCGAGGACATCGCAGTAGAAGGCTTTGGCGCGGTCGTAATCGTCAACGACGAGGGTTACCAGGAAGAGGGATTGGGGCATGCGGGCTCCGCGAACAAAATAAACTGCGCATATGTGGAGGGTGCGTGCCCCCTCTGTCCCTATCGGGACATCTCCCCCACAAGGGGGGAGATCGGTAGCGCGTGGCACCTACTCATATCTAATCATTAACGTGCTCATAGAGGTGGGCCTACTGGTTTACGAAGGGCGCGGCAAACTCCCAACAATCTCCCCCCTTGTGGGGGAGATGTCGCGGCAGCGACAGAGGAGGTACGCGATCTCAGCTCGCGCGATAGCCGGCGTCGCTGTCTACTCCCCGTTCACCGCCTTCGCATCCGGTGCAGCCGCCGCTCGCTTGCGCTTCAAGTTGCGGCGTATCATGCCCAAATCCACGCCGCCGATCAGGAAGGCGACAATGAAATACACCGCCATCGCAATCACTATGAGCAAGCCCAGGACGCCTGCCTTGGTGAGCAGCGGCGAGCCGGACCCCAGAAGCGGCTCCCACCGATGAGACAAATATACGATGACGCCGCCCATGACGGCGGAGGAGACGAGGAGCATGACGGTGCGGCGCGCCAGCGACCATTCCCAGGCGAGATGCCCGCGGCGATAGAGCGTAACGAAGAGCTGTACGGCGTTCAGCCATCCGGCAACCGCCTCGGCGAGCGCAATACCGCGTTCGGCCAGCACCGGGAAAAGCAGGATGGACAGCGCCGAATTGACGAAGACGGCGACCGCCGTGTAGCGCATCGGCGATTTCGTATCTTCGCGGGCATAAAAGCCGGGCTGCAAGGCCTTGATCAGCACGAAAGCCGGTAGGCCCAAGCCGAAGATGGCGAGGATGGAGCCGACCAGCGTCGTGTTGTTCGGGTTAAAGGCGCCGCGCTCGTAAAGCACGCGGATGATGTCGTCGGAGAGCAGCCACAGGGCGACAGCGGCCGGCAGCGTTAGGAACAGCACGAATTCGATCGAGCGGTTCTGGATATTGGCGGCTTCCTTGATATGGCCCGACTTCAGCGAACGCGCCAGCTCCGGCAGAAGCACGATTCCGACCGCGACACCGACGACGCCGAGCGGCAGTTGATAGATGCGGTCTGCATATTGCAGGGCGGCGATCGCACCTTCCTTACCCGAGGCAATCGCCTGGCCGATCACCAGATTGATCTGAGTGACGCCGCCGGTAATGGCCGCGGGGATCGCAAGGAGCAGGAGCCGCTTGACATTGGGCGTAAAGCGCGGAAAGCGCAGGCCGATATTGATGCCGGCACGACGCACGCCGATATAGACGACGGCCAGCTGCAGGACGCCTGCCACCAGTACCGACCAGGATAGGTACCAGGCGGTGCTCAGCGGATCGGCGCCGAAGTGGATCGCGTAGAACAGCGCGCTGATCATCACTAGGTTCAGGAAGATCGGAGCCACGGCGGCGGCGAAGAAATGATGCAGCGAATTCAGCATGCCGCTCATCATCGCCGTCAGCGACATCGACATGAGATAGGGGAACATCACGGCGGCCAACCGGACCGTCAGGTCGAATTTCTCGGCATCGTCGGCGAAACCAGGCGCGATGACCCAACGCACCAGGAGCGGCATGCCGAGTTCCATGACGACGGTAATCAGGAACAGAACCGAGAAGAGAACGCCAAATACTTCTTCCGAGAAGCGTTTCGCGCCGTCGATGCCGTTCGCCTCGATTTCCTTGGCGAAGAGCGGCACGAAAGCGGCGTTGAAGGCGCCTTCGGCGAACAGGCGGCGGAAGAGGTTCGGGAAGCGGAAGGCAGCGTAGAAAACGTCGGCCATCGGCCCGGTGCCGAGAGCGGCCGCCATCAGCGTTTCGCGAGCAAAGCCGAAGATGCGGCTGCCAAGCGTCGCGCCACCGACGGTGATGAATTTCTTGACTAGGCTCATGCGGCGGAACCGGCTTTCTTCTCAGGATCTGGCTTTTCGACGACGACGCCGCGCGTGGCGGCGGGCGCGATGATGCCCGACGGCATGCGCTCGCGCATTTCATCCTCCTCGCCCGCCATGACGGCTTTCAGGCGCGCGGTGATATAGGCTCGCCTGTTCTCGTTGGAAATCTTCTGCCCGATGAGATCGGCGACGTAGAAGGTGTCGATGACCTTTTCGCCGAAGGTGGTGATGCGTGCCGACTGGATATCGAGCGACAGGTCCGAAAGAACGGCTGTTATTTCCGACAGCAGGCCCGGACGGTCGAGGCATTCGACCTCGATCACCGTGAACTTGTTGGAGAGGCTGTTGGTGATGATGACAGACGGCGGGATAACGAAGGCCTTGTTCTTGCGGCGGTTCTTCGTCCGCGTCGCGATGACCTCCGGCAGCCGTTTGCGGCCGGCCAGAACATCCTCGATCATCTTGCCGATAGTGGCGGCACGGCGCAGCTCATCGGCATCATTGGGGAATTCGCGGCTGACATGGATGGTATCGAGCGCACGCCCGTCCGATGTCGTGAAGATCTGGGCATCCGCGATGTTGGCTCCGGCAGCGGCGCATGCACCGGCGATCACGGTCAGCAGACGCGGATGGTCGGGCGAGAGCACGGTGATTTCGGTGATGGCATGGAAGCTGTCGGTGCGCACCATGGTCGCGAGCACCTTGCCCGCCTTGTCCGACTGGCGAATGAACTGCGTGTGGCGGAGCTGATCCTCCAGCGGCACGGACAACAGATAGGGTTGGTAGTGCAGCTTGACGTAGGCCTTGCGATCCTTCTGGCTCCAGTCCGCAAGCGCATGTGCCAGCGCCTCGGCCGCAGCTTCCGCCCGCTCCTTGCGCGATACTTCGGAGAAGCCGCCGGATAGCAGCAGCTCGGTTTCATAGTACAGCGTACGCAGAAGCTGGCCCTTCCAGCCGTTCCAGACGCCCGGGCCAACGGCGCGGATGTCGCAGACCGTCAGGATCAGCAGCATCTTCAGCCGGTCGAGCGACTGCACCCGGTCGGCAAAATCGATAATGGTCTTGCGGTCGGTCAGATCGCGTGTCTGGGCGACCATCGACATGGTCAGATGCTCGGCGATCAGCCAGACCACAAGCTCCGTCTGCTTCGGCGAAAGGCCGAAGCGGGGGCAGAGCTTGCGCGCGACTGCGGCGCCGGCCTCCGAGTGATCTTCCTCGCGGCCCTTGGCGATATCGTGCAGAAGCACGGCGACATAGAGCGCGTCGCGATCCTCGATGCCGGGCATCAGCTTGTTGGTGAGCGGATGGATGTCCTCGGCCTTGCCCTTGTCGATTTCCGACAGCACCTCGACGGCGCGGATCAGATGCTCGTCCACCGTATAGTGATGATACATGTTGAACTGCATCATCGAGACGATCTTGCCGAATTCCGGGATGAAGCGGCCGAGCACACCGGCCTCGTTCATCCGGCGCAGGATCAGCGCCGGATCGCGTTTCGAGGTCAGGATGGAAAGGAAGAGGCGGTTCGCCTCCTCGTTTTCACGCAGATCGTTGTCGATGAGGTTCAGCGAGCGGGTGACGCGCTTCAAGGCATCCGGATGGAATTCGAGGCCGTTGATGTCGGCAACGAAGAACAGCCTGATGAGGCTGACCGGATCGCGCTTGAAGACATCGGGATTGGCAAGTGCGATCCGGCCGCGATCCTCGACGAATTCGACGGTGCCGGCGATCTTGCGAGAGCGGTTGGCAAAGCGGCTGATGACGCCGGTGAGCCCCGGAGTGGCCTTCGCCTGCTGATCCTCAAGCGCCGCGCAAAGAATGCGGGTGAGATCGCCGACATCCTTGGCGACAAGGAAATAGTGCTTCATGAAGCGCTCGACGGCGGAGAGGCCGGGGCGGGCATGGTAGCCGAGCGCCTCGGCAATCTCGCGCTGGATATCGAAGGAAAGCCGCTCCTCCGCCTTAGCCGTCAGGAAATGCATGTGGCAGCGCACGGCCCATAGGAAATCCTCGGCCTTCTCGAAAAGGCGGTACTCCTGCTTCGAAAGCACGCCGAGCTTCACCAGTTCGGCGGGATCGCGGACGTGATAATAATATTTCGAAATCCAGAAGAGCGTGTGCAGGTCGCGCAGGCCGCCCTTGCCTTCCTTGACGTTCGGCTCGACCAGATAGCGGGTGTCGCCGGCCTTGCGATGGCGCTCGTCGCGCTCGGCGAGCTTGGCGGCGATGAATTCCGGACCGGTATTGGTGACGATTTCCTTGTCGAAGCGCGCCTGCAGCTCGCGCTCCAGCGCGACGTTGCCGCAGATATATCGGGTTTCGAGAATGGCGGTGCGCACCGTCATGTCGGACTTGGCCTCGCGGATACATTCCTCGACCGTGCGCGTGGCGTGGCCGACTTTGAAGCCCATGTCCCAAAGCATATAGAGAATGAATTCGACCGCCTTGTGCGTCTCACTCGCCGGTTTCGGCTGGAAGAGGAAGAGAAGGTCGATATCGGAGCCCGGCGCCAAGGTATCGCGGCCATAACCGCCGACGGCGGTGACGGAGAAGGCGCCTGCCTGTTTCGGATAGACGTGGCGGACGGTGAAATCGTAGAGGACGGTGATGATCTGGTCCTGCAGCCAGGAAATCCGGTGCGCGCAATCGAGCCCGCTGCCGTCGGCAATCAGCGATCGCCGCGCCTCTTCGCGTCCGTCCTGGCTCGCCTTCTTCAGCAGTGCAAGTAGCGCAGAGCGCTCCTCATTCTTGTCCAGACCGCGTTTGGCGAGAGCCTCGCACTCCGCCCTCAGCGCGGATACATCGAGAATGGTCGAAAAATTGATATGATGCGTTTCCATGCCCTGCCGATCGGCTTTCTGTTCGCTGGCGCGGCCCATTGCCGGCGCGCCCGTCTTTTCGTCTGCATGCGCTATAGCCTCTTTGCCGGGCGATTGACACAGGCATTCTATGCCCGGGTTCCTTGAAACCAGCCGGAGCCGACCATCTCGAATCGACGATCCTCCCGACTTCTACCGGGCCAAAGTTGACGAAGCGTGACGCCAATCGGCTCAGAAACCGGCAGTTTTAGGGCCTTGCCGGCTCCAGCGTCCGCCTTAGCTCGTTCAAGCTATATAATATGTTTCGCGACTGGGCGCCGATCTGCGTCACCATTTCGCGCTCGCATTCCCAATAGCCGGCCTTGGCGATCTTCGAACAGATATCGGAAATACGGCTGCAGGACAGGGTGATGTCGAGCAGGCCGCGATCGGATTCGCAATCCGGCGCCTCGCCCTCGCCGCCTATTTTGCCACGCGCGGCAATCGGAGAAAAGCGCTCGCCCAGAATGCGGACTTCGGCGAGAAGAACTTCGAGATACATCATGTTGTCCTTGGAATATCGCCTGTGTCAGCTGGTCTTGGTCAGAGTTTTCTTCAGCTCGTAGAGCACATCGAGGGCGGCGCGCGGCGTCAGATCGTCGAGATCGAGCGTCTTCAGCCGCTCCTCGACCTTGGAGGGTTCGCGTCGCCCGACCGCCTCCTCCCGGCGAACGGCCACCTGGAAGAGAGGCAGATCATCGATGAGCTGGCTTGCCGGATTCTTGCGATCGGCATCCTCGAGCCGCGTCAGAACGTCGCGGGCACGCGCCACCACGGAAGCCGGCAGGCCGGCGAGACGCGCCACCTGAATGCCATAGGAGCGGTCGGCAGCGCCCGGCCCGACCTCATGCAGGAAGATGACATCGCCATCCCATTCCTTGACGCGCATGGTGGCATTCGAAAGCCGGCTAAGCTTTTCCGACAGAACGGTCAGCTCGTGGAAATGCGTGGCGAAGAGGCCGCGGCATCGGTTGGCTTCATGCAGATGCTCGACGGCGGCCCAGGCGATGGAAAGGCCGTCGAAGGTCGCGGTGCCGCGGCCGATCTCATCGAGGATGACCAGGGAACGTTCGGTTGCCTGATTGAGGATCGCCGCCGTCTCGACCATCTCGACCATGAAGGTCGAACGGCCGCGGGCCAGATCGTCGGAAGCGCCGACGCGCGAGAACAGCCGATCGACGATGCCGATATGAGCCGAAGCGGCCGGCACGAAGGAGCCCATCTGCGCGAGAATGGCGATCAGTGCGTTCTGGCGCAGGAAAGTGGACTTACCGCCCATGTTCGGGCCGGTCAGCAGCCAGATAGCGCCATCCTTGCCGTCGGATTTCGGCGAAAGATTGCAATTGTTGGCAACGAACGGACCGCCTGCCTGGCGCCGCAGCGCCTGTTCGACCACCGGATGACGGCCGCCTTCGATGGCGAACATGCGGCTTCCATCGACCACGGGCCGGCAATAGGCCTGCTCCTCGGCAAGCAGCGCAAGGCCGGCTGCGACATCGATGACCGACAGAGCGCGGGCGCCGGCTTTGATCGCTTCGGCAGCAGCAACAACGGCCGTGACCATGCGATCGAAAGCCTCAAGCTCGATTGCCAGCGCCTTGTCGGCGGCATTGGCGATGCGGCTTTCGAGATCGGCAAGCTCGGTCGTGGTGAAGCGCATGGCGTTCGCCATGGTCTGGCGGTGGATGAAGCGCGCCTTGGCTTCGCTGCTATCGGTCATCGGCCCGGCATTGCCGGCCGTGACCTCGATGAAATAGCCGAGCACATTGTTGTGCTTGATCTTCAGCGACTTGATGCCGGTTTCATCGGCATATTGCAGCTGCAGGCCGGCGATGACGCGGCGCGACTGGTCGCGCAACGCCCGCACTTCGTCGAGTTCGGCATTTGCCCCTTCTCTCAGGAAACCGCCGTCGCGCTTCAGCAAGGGAAGCTCGTCGGCAAGCGTCGCGGCGAGCATGGCTTCGAGATCGGCAGGCAAAGCGCTGAGTCCGGCCAGTGCCCCCTTCAGCTCCTCCGGCAGAAGTGCAGTTGCGAGCATGCGGGCGACATCGGCGGCGGCAGCCAAGCCTTGACGGATCGCCCAGAGATCACGCGGCCCGCCGCGATCGAGCGCGAGACGCGACAAAGCGCGCGGCATATCAGGCACATGTTTCAGCGCCGAACGCAGATCGCTGCAGAGCGACGGCTCCTCGGTCAGAAAACCGATCGAATCCAGACGCTCGTTGATGAGCCGAGGATCGGTCAGCGGCGACATCAGCCGTTCGGCGAGAAGCCGGGCGCCGCCGCCGGTCACGGTGCGATCGATCGCCTTCAACAGCGAGCCGTTGCGGTCGCCGGAAAGTGTGCGCACCAGTTCCAGATTGGCGCGCGTTGCGGGATCGATGAAGAGCGTCGAGGCACCGCTTTCGCGCTCCGGCAGCCCGAGCGGCGGCCGCTCGGCAAGCTGGGTCTTTTCGACATAGGCAATCGCAGCGGCAGCGGCGGCCAGTTCGGCCCGGCTGAACGTGCCGAAACCATCGAGCGTCGAGACGCCGAAATAGCGGGTGATACGTCCCTCGGCACTGGCACTGTCGAACAGCACGGCCGGCTGCGGAACGGCCGTGCGGCCGAGTATGTCGAAAACAGGCTTCAATTCAGGATCGTGAAACATCGTATCCGGCAGGATCAGTTCTCTGGGATCGATGCGCAGGATATCGGCGAGCAGCCGTGACGTCTCCGTTTCGGCAAGGCGGAAGACACCCGTCGAAATATCGATCCAGGCGAGCGCCAGCTGCGGTTCGGCGCCGCCGCGGATGCGGGTCAGCGCCATCAGATAATTGGATTCCGAGGGCGAAAGCAGCTTTTCCTCGGTGATCGTGCCCGGCGTCACCAAGCGTACGACATCGCGCCGCACCACGGACTTGCCGCCGCGCTTCTTTGCTTCGGCGGGATCTTCCACCTGCTCGCAGACAGCAACGCGGAAGCCAAGCGCGATCAGCTTTTGCAGATAATCATCGGCTGCATGAACCGGCACGCCGCACATCGGGATATCCTGCCCCATGTGCTGGCCGCGCTTCGTCAGCGTGATGCCGAGCGCGCGCGACGCGTCGATGGCGTCTTCGAAGAACAGCTCGTAGAAGTCGCCCATGCGGTAGAACAGCAGCGAACCGGGATTGTTCGCCTTGATCTCGATATATTGCTCCATCATCGGGGTAGCCGAGGCGCGGCTTTCCTCCGAGGCAAGCTCGGCGGCCGAGAAAGCATCGATGCTGGCGGTTATACGTTCGTTCACGGAGGTGCAGTTTTTCCAAAAAAATGAGGTGCCACCCTATCCGCGCGCGGCTATAGAAGACAACAGCTATCGGGCAAGAGGGACCGGTCGCCCACAGGAGGTTTGGAGGAACAATGGCTGACAGCAAGAGCAAGTCGCGTCCGGGAACGGGGATCACCGAGCAGGAAGCGCTGGACTTCCACAGGAACGGCCGCCCTGGCAAGCTTGAGATCAACCCGACCAAGCCGATGGCGACCCAACGCGATCTTTCCCTTGCCTATTCGCCCGGCGTGGCCGTCCCCGTCAAGGCAATCGCCGCCGATCCGGCCACCGCCTACGACTATACCTCGCGCGGCAACATGGTCGCCGTCATCTCCAACGGCACGGCCATTCTCGGCCTCGGCAATCTCGGCGCGCTCGCCTCCAAGCCGGTCATGGAAGGCAAGTCGGTCCTCTTCAAGCGCTTCGCCGACGTCGATTCGATCGATCTTGAGATCGACACCGAGAATGTCGATGAATTCATCAATTGCGTGCGCTATCTCGGCCCCTCCTTCGGCGGCATCAATCTGGAAGATATCAAGGCTCCGGACTGCTTCATCATCGAACAGCGGCTGCGCGAGCTCATGGACATCCCGGTGTTCCATGACGACCAGCACGGCACCGCCATCATCGCGGCCGCCGGCCTCATCAACGCGCTGGAGCTGACCGGGCGCGACCTGCAGACCACCAAGCTCGTCTGCAATGGCGCGGGTGCCGCGGCCATCGCCTGCATCGAGCTGATCAAGTCGATGGGCTTCAACCCGGAGAACATCGTCCTTTGCGACACTAAGGGCGTGATCTACCAGGGCCGTAGCGAGGGCATGAACCAGTGGAAGTCGGCACACGCCGTCAAGACCGACACGCGCACGCTGGCGGAAGCGATGAAGGGTGCCGACGTGGTTTTGGGCCTCTCGCAGAAGGGCGCCTTTTCCGAGGACATGATCCGCTCGATGGCGGACAAGCCGATCATCTTCGCAATGGCCAATCCCGACCCGGAAATCACGCCGGAAGAAGTGGCCCGCATCCGCGACGACGCCATAATGGCGACGGGACGCTCGGACTATCCGAACCAGGTCAACAACGTCCTCGGCTTTCCCTATATCTTCCGCGGCGCGCTCGACGTGCGGGCCACCACGATCAATGACGAGATGAAGATCGCAGCCGTCAATGCGCTTGCGAGCCTTGCGCGCGAAGACGTGCCCGATGATGTTGTCGCCGCCTATCAGGGGGCAAGGCCGCGTTTCGGCGCGCAATATATCATTCCGGTGCCCTTCGACCCGCGCCTGATCTCGGCAATTCCGGTTGCGGTCGCCCAGGCTGCAATCGATAGCGGCGTTGCCCGCCGCGAAATCTCGGACATGGCCGCCTATGCGCGCGAGCTTTCAGCCCGGCGCGATCCGATCGCCTCGACCCTTGCACAGCTCTACGAGCGCGTACGCCGGCATCCGAAGCGTATTGTCTTTGCCGAGGCGGAGGAGGAACAGGTCATGCGCGCCGCTCTCTCCTATGCCAATCAGGGACTCGGCACCGCCATCCTGCTCGGCCGCGAGGATCTGATCAAAGCCACGGCCGAGCGCGCCGGCATCGATCTCAACCGCCCGGGCCTCGAAATCGTCAATGCCCGCATCTCGAAGCGGGGCGATGCCTATATCGACTATCTTTATGCCCGGCTGCAGCGCCGGGGCTATCTGCATCGCGACGTGACGCGCCTGATCCATAACGACCGCAATCACTTCGCCGCCTGCATGGTGGCGCTTGGCGACGCCGACGGCATGGTGACGGGTGTCACGCGCAACTATTCGACGGCACTCGGCGACGTGCGCCGCTGCATCGACGCCAAGCCGGGGCATACAGTGATCGGCATATCGATCGTGCTTGCGCGAGGCCGCACCGTGTTTGTCGCCGATACCGCCGTGCATGACATGCCGACATCCGAAGAACTGGCCGATATCGCTGAGGAAGCCGCCGGCTTCGCACGGCGCATGGGCTATGAGCCGCGAGTCGCCATGCTCGCTTATTCGACCTTCGGCCATCCCCCCGGCGAACGCTCCGAGCGGGTGCGTGAAGCGGTGAATATTCTCGACAAGCGCCATGTGAATTTCGAATTCGACGGCGAAATGGCCGCCGATGTCGCGCTGAACCGGAAGCTCATGGAGAGCCTTTATCCTTTCTCGCAGCTTTCCGGACCGGCAAACGTGCTTGTCATGCCAGCCTTCCACTCGGCATCGATCTCCACCAAGATGCTGCAGGAACTCGGCGGCTCCACCGTGATCGGGCCGCTGCTCGTCGGGCTCGACAAACCGGTGCAGATCACCTCCATGGGCGCCAAGGATTCGGATATCGTCAATATGGCTGCCATCGCCGCCTATGGTGCAGGATCGTAGCCAGCAATCCATAAGACTGAGTCGGAGACCCAACAAAGGTGATGGGCTCCCGTCTCAATTCGGTGTAAAATATACGGATGAGCGAAGCTGAAGTCCTGTTCGGAGTGCTGCGCCATTCAGCGCAGCCGGATATTGTCGATGCTATAGAGCGGCTCGTCCTCGAGGCACCCGACCGCAAGCTCAACCGCGTGAACCCACTGGCCTTCGCGGCCGCCCATGGCTTCGAGGAAGAACAGACCGTCAATGCCTTTCTGCACGCATCGCGCCTTGGCCTGTTCGAGATGTCGTGGAATGTTCTTTGCCCCGGCTGCGGCGGGGTATTGGATGCCAATACCTCGCTGAAAACCGTGCAAAGCGACACCTATAACTGTACGCTTTGCGCAGCCGGATACGAGCCGACGCTCGATGAGATGGTGGAAGTCACCTTCACCGTCAGTCCGCGCGTGCGCCACATAGAAGCGCACAATCCGCACGACCTGCCGCCCCTTGAATATTTCCGCCAGATCTATTGGGGCTCGGGTATCGACCTTCCCGACGAAGGGTATGAAGAAAAAGTCGATCAATTCGTCCTGGAATCGCTTGAGCTGCCGCCTGGCGAGAAGGCGGTGATATCGCTTCAATTGCCGGCAGAATTTACCATCATCTTCGAGCCTGTCACGCATGCGGCGCAATTCCTCGATGTGAAGGGAGAACCATCGAAGGAGCGGCAGGCTCTCTCGCTCGTTTTCGATCGCATGCACCGCCACAGCGAGGCGATCGAATTGCGGCCCGGTCCCTTGCGCATCCAGATGGAGAACCACACGGACATTCGCGTGCTGCCGTCGATCTGCGTGGCCAATGAAGCTCTTCACACGCTGCTCGGGCAACGCCGGCCATTCCTGACCGCCAAGCATCTGCTTTCCAACCAGACCTTCCGTGACATCTACCGCACGGATACGATCGACATCGATCAGCGATTGAAGATCACCAGCCTCACCTTTCTGTTCACCGACCTGCGCGGCTCGACGGAATTATACGAAAGGGTCGGCGATCTCGCAGCCTTCGACCTGGTCAAGACCCATTTCGGCATCCTGCACGAGATCGTCGCGGCGGAGGCGGGTGCGGTCGTCAAGACCATCGGCGATGCCGTCATGGCGACCTTCCCGACGCCGGACCGGGCGCTGATTGCTGCCATGCGGATGCGCGAGGCCATGCTCAACCTCAACGAAGAGCGCGGCAATGATGATCTTCTACTGAAAATCGGCATCCACGAGGGTCCGTGCATCGCCGTGAGCCTGAACGAACGGCAGGATTATTTCGGGCAAACGGTCAATATCGCGTCCCGCGTCCAGCATCTTGCCACGTCACGCGAAATATTCGCAACCAGCTCGGTGCTCGATCATCCGCGCGCCGCCGAACTGATGACAAGGCGCGGCCTCACGCCGCAATCGCATCATGTCGCGTTGCGCGGCATCACGGACGCGATCGACATCTTTGCCATCCCTTAGAGCAATTCCGGAAAAGTGCGCAGCGATTTTCCGTCCGGAATTGCGTGAAAACAAAGAGATAGAGCGGTTCAGAGATTCCGTGAAAAACTGAACCGCTCTAATATTCGTCAGCTCGCGAAGCGACCTGCATCCGCGCCGTAGTAATTCACATAGCGATTCGAGATGCTGGCGATCGGCAGGACGATCAGCACATCCGTGGTATTGAAGGCCTGATCGACCACGGCGGTCGAGCCGACCATGGCGCCGAGGCGCAGATACCCCTTGATCAGCGGCGGCAGCGCCATCAGCGCCTTCTTCGCATTCACGGCTTCCGTAGGCATCAGGTCCATATTGCGGGCAAGCGACGGCAAAGCGTCGACAGCCCATTCATCCTTGGCCACAACGTTGTGATAAAGGAAGGACAGGGCAAGCGCATGCTGTTCCGGCAAGACGCCGGGGAAGGATGCGCAGCCGAACATCGCGCCCATGCCATGCTTCAGCGCATAAGCCCAATTGCCCTGCCACAGCAACTCGACCGTACGCTTGTTTCGGTAATCCGGCAGCACGCAGGAACGGCCGAGCTCCATGAAGCGCTTGTCCGGATGGCGGGCAAGCAGCGCATCGATATCGAATTCGGAGGAGGAATAGAAACCGCCATTGGCCATGGCCACTTCCTGGCGCAGCAGGCGATAGGTGCCGACGATCTGATCTTCCGGATCGCCCTCGATCGAACGGTCCAACACCAGAAGATGGTCGCAGATCGCATCCCAGCCGTCGACATCACGCTGACGGCGCATGGCATCGGCCGGAAGTTGCGCGTTCATCTCCTCGACGAAAACGCGGTAACGGACGGCCTGAGCGGCATCGATTTCGCGCGCCGAGCGGGCAAGGCGCGTTTCTAGATTTCCGATGCGTCCGAGCACATCGCTGGCAACCGGCTCAACCGTTGCCTTTGAAGACTGAACCATTTCGCCCTGAGCTTCGCGATTCAAGATTTCGATGGACATGGCGATTCTCCCCCTGCGGGCCGATATAGCGCCATAAACCAAATTCGTGCGACAGGAAAGTGACACGCACCTTGGCTAAATGCAAGAAGCGTGCCCATTGCAAATTTTCGAATGAACGCGCTGTCCCCAACTTAGCGGCGGCAATTGCCAGAGGTTGAGCGACATAGCGCCCTCAATCTGGCGTCGATCAGCCGGCTTCCTCAATCTTCGTTGTCTAATAGCGTTCCAAGAGTCAAGGAGCCGTGGGCACTCGTCAACGTCGCCGTGCTGCGGAACACGCTGGGC